>JANNWF010000233.1:0-9033 GCA_031408455.1 Pseudoxanthomonas sp.
CCGCATCGACCAAGTGACACGGTTGATGCCACGTCTCTTGCTGGCCGGAATGGTGTCAATCACTTTGCCCGCCGGATCGATAATCTCCAGCTTCAGTGGCCCAAACAAATGCCGCGAACGCTGGTAGTAAGCAATCATCGCGCCGCCCGGCGCATTGTCTCCGACGAAGCCAGCATCACCGCTAGACCACCCACCGACGCCACCGATGCGCTGTTGGGTGGGCCGTGACGGCAAAAATTTTGCCTCGGCGGTAAGCGTGCTGGCGTCGAAGCCGCGCAGTGGCTTTAGGTCGTCGATGATCCAGATGCCGCGACCGTGGGTAGCAATCACCAAATCACCTTCGCGCGCTTGGATAGCTAAGTCGCGCACCGGCACGGCGGGAAAGTTGCCGCCTTCAAACTTGGCCCATTGTTGTCCACCATCGGTGCTGATCCACAGCCCGAGCTCGGTGCCAAGAAACAGCAAATTGGGGTCTTCGAGGTCTTGACGGATGACGTTGGCAAAGCCGCTGACGCCTTGCGCTTGATCGGCGATGCGGGTCCAAGTCTTGCCGAAATCATCGGTACGGAACACATGCGGCTGCATGTCGCCGAAGGTGTGCCGATCCACTGCCACAAACGCGGTGCCGGCGGCGTGCGGTGAAGCTTCCACCCAGGCAATCCAGCGGTCTTTACTGAGGCCACGAATGTTGCCGGCCACGCTGCGCCATTGCTTGCCGCCGTCCTGGGTCACTTGCACGTTGCCATCATCCGTGCCCACCCAAATCACGTTGCCTTCGCGCGGCGACTCACTGATCGAGTAGATGGTGGTGTGCATCTCGGCAGAAGAATTGTCGACGGTGATGCCGCCGGACAATTCCTGCTGCTGGCGCTTGGGGTCATTAGTGCTGAGGTCAGGCGAGATACGCTCCCAGGTCTGCCCTTGGTCGCGGGTACGAAACAGAAACTGAGCCCCCAGGTAAATGGTGCCGGGCTCGTTGGGGCTTTGGTGTATCGGTGAGTTCCAATTGAAACGCAGCTTTTCGCCTTTGCCTGCCTTGGGTTGAATGTCGCGCGCTTGCTTGGTGCGACGGTCAATGCGGGCGATGTTGCCGCCTTGATACTCGGCATAGACAATGTTGGGATCCGCGGCGTCGGGGATCACCCAGAAGCCATCGCCGCCATATAGATTTTCCCACTGACCGGCGCCGACGCCACCCGGGTAGGACGACTCCGCCGCCCATGAACTGTTGTCCTGCAAGCCGCCGTAAACCCGGTACGGATCGCGATCATCCACAGCGACGTGGTAGAACTGGCTGATCGGCAAGTTATGGCCCTTCCACCAGCGACCGCCGCCATCCTTGCTGAACCACAGTCCACCGTCATCGGCAAGGATGACCTCTTTGGAGTTGGCCGGATTGATCCAGACATCATGCGAATCGGCGTGGGTGCTGCCGGCCGCATCGGAGAAACTCTTGCCGCCGTCGTCGCTCACGATCAGCCGCAAGTTCATCTTGAACAGACGCTCAGCATTGCTCGGATCGACCACCAGATTGGCAAAGTAAAATGGCCGCCACACCATCATCTGGCTCTTGTCACGCTGCTCCCAAGTCGCGCCACTGTCGCCTGAACGATACAACGCACTGTCATCGCCGGCCTCAATGAACGCATAAACGATCTTAGAGTCCGAAGGCGCGATTTCCACTTCCACCCGACCCCAAGGCTTGGCTGGCAAGCCTGGGAAGGCTTTGGCGCTCAATTCATTGAACGTCGCACCACCATCCCGAGTCTCAAATAGACCGCTGCCACTAGGCGCATCAGGACCCTCGCCACCGGAGCGAAAGGTCCAACCCCGACGCCGAAAATCCCAATTGCCCACCAGCAACCGTTGCGGGTCGCTTGGATCCATGGTCAAGCCCGAGCAACCGGTCGACAGATTGGCGCCACTCAGCACCTTGTCCCAACTAGCGCCGGCATCCGTGGTCTTGTACAAGCCACGATCCGCCGAATCACTCCACAGCTTGCCCGGAACGCAGACATAAGCGGTGTTGCTGTCTTTAGGGTGGACAATAATCTTGGTGATGCGCTCACTGTTGGGTAGACCCAAGTAAGCCCACGACTCGCCGCCATCGGTGGAGCGATACACGCCGTTGCCGATTGAAACCGAGTTGCGTGTCCACGGCTCGCCGGTGCCGACCCACACGGTATTTGGGTTTTGCGGGTCGAGGGTGATGGCACCGATGGATTGCACATCTTGCTTATCGAACATCGGTCGGAAGCGGGTGCCGCCGTCCACCGACTTCCAGACGCCGCCGCTGGCAGCACCGACGTAAATCACCGTCTTGCCATCGACAACGTGCGCGGCGAGGGCGGCAATTCGCCCGCTCATGACCGCCGAGCCAATGTTGCGCGCGCCCAATCCCGAAACCACGCCAGAATCGACTTGTGGGATGGCTGCGTTCTGCGCTTGGACGTCTGCGGTCAGCAGCATCCCAAGCGTCAGCGTGCTGACTACGGTGCAGCTGATGGAGCTGTTGCGGATTGTTGAGTTCATGGCCGTCTCCTCACGATTTGGCGGCGGGAAACGCGAACAGCGCATCGTCGATGTCGGCATTGATTTCAACCGTCTTCAGACTGATTTTCTGCCCACGTTGACCGCCCTTAGGGCCGCTCTCGATCGCAAACGGGAAGTAGACGCCCTCGACTTTTTCGTAGTTGCCAAGCTCGGTTTCGGTCTCACTCTCGACCCCGCGACGGCGTACCTGATCGATCACCAGGATCTCCAAAAAGTAGTCAGGGTCGAGGAAGCGGTACTGGGTGTCTCCGTTCTTGAGCGCGATTTTCAGCTTGTGCGCAAGCGTGCCATCGACGTCTTCGGTGCCTTGGTACTCAACCACATGCCCCTTGCGCTGCCAATCGAGCAGCGGGCCATCCAGATCGGCCTGCAATTGCAGGCTCTTGCTGTCTTCTTCGCTGAGTCGCTCGGGATCGCGGCGGCCTTGAAAGGGATCAATGCGCCAAGCGTCTTTGCCGTCATAGGCGGAGACTTGGGTGAGCCCTTGCAAGCTGACTTCACTGCGGACTTTGGCGTCTCGTTCGTTCAAGCTGGAAAACGCCAGCTCGATGTTGAAATCGCCGCCCGAAAAATTCATGACCCCAGTCGCCCTGATCGATGAAACGGCGCGCATGGCCTTCGCACCGCCACGGGCTTCGATATTTTTGGCCACCAGTTCGTCGACGCTGAGCGCGCTGGCAGGCAATGCCAGGCAAAGCATCGGTAATGCAAGCAGTAACACACGCACGGCGATCTCCTTGGGGCAGAACTGAGTACAGCTGGGCACCCAGCCGCGTTTGGTAACCTTAACGCCCGGCAACGAGCCGCGCATAGGACGAAAGTCATTTTTGGCGCGCCATAACGGCTTTGAAGCAGAAGCAGTTGACTATGCATCCGCTGCTACGGCGATCTTTGCCTGCCTGAGAGTTATTGTGGCGCTGAAGGAAAACGGGTTGACAAAGTCAGAGATACCGATCGATCTTTTCAGACACGCAAGGATCACCGCCGCTTGGACGATGGAGGCACCCGCATGGACCCTTCAGGGCGAAGTCGCCGAATCGGCGGACTTTCGTTCTCGACCAGTGCGCATAACCTGAATCGCCCAGACTGCGTGGACGTACTTCGACGTAAGTCACGCGGCCACCATGGGTCGGCGGCTGGCGAGTTCATTTCAGATCGATTCCGCTCCGTCCGCGAGGGGCCCAATCCGACCCATTTCGGCCGGTCGAAATTGCTTTAGTACCAAGGCAAAGCGGTCATTCGTTTTTCTACGCGGCAGGGTAGGTGTGACGGGACTGGCATATCCCCAGAAGCCGACATCCCCGCGCAGCCGCGCGAAAGCGAGCGTGGATTCGACGAACGCAATCCGAAACCAACTAGCTGGTGAAACGGTGGGTTCAGTCGTGCGCTGCCGTGATCGCCGCGACGCACCAAACTTCGTGAGAAGCGCTGATGCGGACTGCTCAACTCGCCTGGTGTGAAGCGGGCCTGCGTGTCGGGCAGCGTCCTGGCTGACCGTCATCTTCTACACTACGCACGCTGGGGCGAATCAGAGAAACCGATGCGGAAAGCAAGGATCGCCAATTGGGTCAGCCGCGCAGATGGCGAGCCTCTGCGTTTGGAAGCTTTCATCGCGGGCCGGGGCTATACGCCGCATCGGCATGACAGCTATGTCTTCGCCCTGACCCTGCACGGTGTACAGAGTTTCCAGTACCGCGGCAGCGAACGCCATTCCTTGCCCGGTGGTGTGATCGTGGTGCATCCGGATGAGTTGCACGATGGCCATGCTGGCACCCAGGCCGGCTTTCGCTATCGCGCGCTCGCCGTCGAGCCATGCGTGATCCAGCAGATGCTGGGTGGCAAGGTATTGCCATTCCTCGAAGGCGGCACGTCAACGGATCAACGCTTGCTGCAGGCGCTGACGCCCTTGCTGATGGACTATGAGCGGCTACTCGAGGAGTTGGAGTACCAGGACGCGCTGTACGATCTGGCGAATACGCTGGCGGGCTTGTGCGGTGGTGGCCGCGACTTGCCGCGCGCCAACTACGCCGCGGCAGTGCTGGCCCGCGACTATCTGCTGGCGCACTGGGATGAACCGGTTGCGTTGGCAACGCTGGAGCACATCAGCCAGCGCGACGGCTGGAAGCTCTCGCGCGATTTCCGCATGGCCTTCGGCACCAGCCCGTATCGTTACCTGCTGATGCGTCGGCTGCAGCGAGCCCGCGCGCTGCTGGTCGCCGGCGCTGCAATTGCCGAGGTCGCCTTCACCTGCCGTTTCGCCGATCAAAGCCACCTGACCCGGCACTTCCGGCAAACCTTTGGCATGACACCCAAGCAATGGGTCAGCGCCTGCCAGCAATAGTCGTTCGCACAACCGTTCTAGAGACCGATCTGGCCCCTCGTTAGCATGCGGCCGTCGCTGCCCGTACCGGCAGCTCGTTGCCGCCGCCAACAGGGTTCAGGCCGATGAAGTCGCAGGACATTTTTTTTGCCGAGGCCGCAAAGGGCTGGCTGCCATGGGGCGTGTTCGCGCCAGTGCTTGGTCTGCTGTTCCTGATCGCCAGCGAATTTCCGGCTGCACCGATACTGGAACGCCTGGTGGCCCTGGATGCCCGGGGCTTACCCGTCGATCTCGTCGGATTATTCGCGCTTTTGACCATCGGCTTTGTGCCGCTGCTTGCCATTGTGCTGCTGTGGGTTCGCCTGGTCGAGCGCCGCAGCCTGGCGTCGATCGGGATTGCCGGACCGAACCTAGTGCAGCGCTTTCTGCACGGCCACCTGGTTGGTGTGCTGAGCATCCTCGGTATTGTCGCGGCCATGGCCTTGGCCGGTGGTCTCGTTCCTGCCGCAACGGGGTCGACAAGCGCGCCATCCAGCGCCTGGACGTCGGCCGAATCCATGCTGTACATCGCCCTGTTGTTGCCTGCTTTTGCCTTGCAGGCCAGCACCGAGGAGATCCTGTTTCGTGGCTGGTTGCTGTCGGTGGTGGCGAAGAAACTTAACGTCCTGTTGGCGGTGTTGCTCAGTTCGGCGCTATTTACGCTGGCACACCTGAGCCGCGATCAGCATTGGCTGATCACGGCGAGCAGCTTCCTGTTCGCGGTGTTCTGCTGTGCCTGGGTGCTGCGCACCCGCAGCATCCTTGGCGTCATGGGTTGGCACGCCGGCTGGAACTGGATGCTTGCCGTCGGCTTCGGCGTGCCGGTGACCGGCATCGATGTCGGTATACCCGCGCTGTTGGTGCCGCTGACTCCTGCCGGTCCCGAATGGTTGAGCGGGGGCGCTGAAGGCCCGGAAGGCAGTGTGATCTGCGTTGCCTATTTCATCGCTGGAAGCCTTGCGCTGTGGTTCTCGTTGCGCGGTGGAACGCGAGGTGTTGGGGCGCGGCCTGCCAGGGAGTTGCACTTGGCGGACCAGAAGGAAGCGATCACCAGCAGCCCGTTGTCGAGTTATCGGACAGAAACTCCGGTGCTGCAGAAGTAGGGCAGGGCCGAGTTCGGCATTGCCTCGTCCCCTGCGCCGTTGTCTCGAAGGCGAGCTCAAGTACTCAGGGCCGGCCAAGATGCGACGGTGGCGTCTGGGCAGCACTGAATCCTGGGCGAGCATGATCCCGAAACCAGTCGAAATCGCTTCGAAGTCGCTGAGAGCGGTCGTTCGCATGTGCTCATGGACGCGCGAGCTTACGATCGCTGCGAATACATTCCCGAGTTTTCCTAAACTCGGATTAGGCCCTTCCGCAAACAATTTATGCAAACCGAACGACTATTGATCCGCCGATTCACGCTCGATGATGCTGAGGAGTATCTCCCTCTCGTGGCAGATCCCGATGTGATCCGTTACACCGGGGAACAAGCCCAGCCATCGATTGGATCAGCCTGAAGATTGACGGCCAGCCGGACTGGAGGGAGATCACCATGCTCGCCAAGGACAGTTATCGGCATTTCGCGCTGCGCCGAATGCTGCTGAAACTGGCCGAAAACGACGGCTGAGAGCGCGGGCGCGCCGCATTTGCTGCACTGCTACATGCGCTGCGTCACAGTTTGGTCATAGTTTGTTCGCGTAGGCGGAAGGCCCGCAGGCCGTCCCCTCCCGGAGAGTTGTCGAATGCTCCGTCCTGTTCGGCCCGGTGCCTCGGTACCGCTCAACGTTGGGGACTACCGATGAACAAGTTCTGGATTGCCGCTGCTGCGGGCGTCTCGCTGATGGTTTTTTCCGCCGCCGCTGTGGCTGCCGGGCTCGATGCCCGCGTTTCAGCGGTGACCAGCAAGGACCGCGCCGGTGGCGGCGTGATCGACTACAGCCTGACCAATTCCAGCAAGACCGACCTGCTCATACTGGCCTGGGAGACGCCGCTGCGTGGAGTCGAGGACGACCTGTTCGAAGTGAGTCGGGATGGCCATCCGGTCGAGTATGTGGGGCGCCACTACAAGCGCGGCCTGCCACAGGCGGAGGACTATCTGGAGCTCAAGGCGGGCCAGACCCTCAGCGTCCAGGTGGACCTCTCCGCGCACTACGCGATGCGGCAGGCCGGCACCTATCAGGTGCAGTTTGTCGGCCACTTTCATGACAGCTTCGCGGTGAAGTCCGCCCGCGTTGGAACCGAGGCTCTGGAGGCGGTCTCGGACAAGGACCTGCGTTCGGCGACCATCACCCTGTGGGTCGATGGATTGGCGCGCGCCTATCCCAATGAGCCGGTGGGCGTCCTGAGCCTGTCGAAAGCCGGCTCGGTGAGTTTCGTCGGTTGTAGCAACTCGCAATCCAGCGCGACCAGCAGCGGCCACAGCGCGGCGCAATCGATGACCGCCGGCGCCAACAGCTACCTGGGTGCCGGCACCAGCGGCAGCCGCTACACGACCTGGTTCGGCAGTTACAGTTCGGGCGACTACAACACGGTGAAATCGAACTTCACGGCGATTGCCGGCGCGCTCAACAACCAGGCTGTTACCTATCACTGCGATTGCACCAGTTCGGCCTATGCCTATGTCTACCCGAACCAGCCGTACAACATTCATCTGTGCAACGCATTCTGGAGCGCGCCGACCACCGGTACCGACTCCAAGGGCGGCACCATCGTCCACGAAACCAGCCACTTCGACGTCGTCGCCAACACCGATGATCTTGCCTACGGCCAGACGGCGTGCAAGAAGTTGGCGCGCAGAGCTTCCCGAGCGATCAAGAATGCGGACAGCCACGAGTACTTTGCCGAAAACACGCCAGCTCTGAACTGAGCAGCGCGAAGCTGCATGCGTGAAAGGCCGGGCCCTGTGCCCGGCCTTTCCATGTGGGGACCCGGAGCCAGATCTGACGACGATGCATCGTCTCTATGCCTTGGTTCAGTCTCCCGCGGCGCGCTGAATCCCGCATCGACCGGAGACGGCAAGCAGCGCAATGGTCGAGAACTGCTGGTTCGAAAATCGATCAATCAGCGTCGACAATAAATCGACGGCGTGGTGTCTAGCTGTCAGCGTCGACGATATGAAGATCGGGCCATTTCGGAGCCGGTCCGGGCTCGATCAGTTCCGGCCGCCGGCCGATGGGATCCTCGCAATTTGTGGCGAACAGCGGCGGGCAACCAACACGATGAGCGCTGCTTCAGGACCCACGGCCTCGCTGGAGCAAGCGCTTTCGCACGCGGCACGACTGCTGGAGCGCGATCCAGCGTTGGCGTTCGAGCAAGCCGGTGAGATCATCCGCAGTGTCGGCCCGCATCCGCAGGCCAGATTGTTGCGTGCCCTCGCCAACCCGGGGTGCTCGCGAACGGATGAAGCCGTGATCGAAATGCGCCAGTTGGCACCTTTTCCTACACCTATACCTACCGGCAGACGAGAGTGATGCCTACTTCGGAACCTCTGTCCTGCTGGACGAGCACTTTGCCTATATCGGAATGCCGACCTACGCCGGCGCAACTGCTACTACCCAGCGCCCCGGCGGCGTATACGTGTATCCGCGCGTCGGCCTAGGGTTGGGGGAGCCTTCCCGGATCGCCCCCGAAAGCGAGCGGATCGAACCCCGATTCGGCCAGGCGCTGACAGTGGGGCTCAGCGAGCTTGCGGTGGGAGCGCCGTTCGTCATCGGGTCCCCCGTCACTGGAGAGGGCCGGGACACATCCGGCACCGTCTTCATCTTTCGTCGCGACGACTCGGGCTGGCGGCAAAGCCATCGCCTGACCGCGCCGACGTCGCATCCGCACGTCGAGCGTTTCGGCGAACACTTGACCTCCGATCCGACGACCTCGCTCATTGGTGCACCAAACTCTGGCGGCCCACCGCCCTATGGCAACCCCGGAGAGGGCGCTGCGCTTTTCTAGGGCGACGGGTCCGGACCCTTCGGCGACGGGTTCGAACCCTGATCAGGGCGGATGAAACTGAATCGCCCCGGCTTTCCTGGAGGCTGCCTTGATTTGGCACCATCCGCACGCGAGGGGCGCCATCTGTTTAGGGTTGTGAGACACCTGCCCGTGATCTGCGGTCGTGCTCCAAGCTGCCGAGAGCCGAGGGCAGG
>JANNWF010000234.1:0-5427 GCA_031408455.1 Pseudoxanthomonas sp.
AACCACTTAGGCCGCTGGCGTTGAAGTCGCTGCTGGCGCGGCTGGGCAATCGCTGATGCTGACTCATGATATTCGGGGTCAGACTGGTCAGACTTGAATTGATCCATAACCCTTCGCCAACACCCCAGCATGCTGGATTTCCGCTGTTCGCCGGATTGACGATTCTCGGCATCAAGCAGGGCAACTGACGGCGGTGCACACCCATCCGCCGTCAACAAACCTTCACGTGACTGACATACCGCCGCGACTCGTGTAGCGCAATCTACGTTCCCGGGTATCCACCGGGGAGCTAAGCGCATGAATGCCAGCGGCCGCCACACATTTGGGTTTCGTACGGTCTTTGTTTCCGACGTCCATCTCGGCACCGCCGACTGCCGCGCCGATTACTTGCTCGACTTCCTTCAGCGCACCCGTTGCGAGACGCTGTATCTGGTTGGCGACATCATTGATCTGGAAGCGCTCGCCAAGCGCAGCTACTGGCCGCCCAGCCATACGGCGGTGTTGGCCGAGCTGATCGCGATTGCTGCGCGAGGAACCCGCGTCGTCTACATCCCCGGCAATCACGACGCGCCGTTGCGTGGACTGGTCGGGCAAACTCTGGCAGGCATCGAGGTTTGTCTGCACGCCGAACACACAGGTGCTGACGGTCGTCGCTATCGGGTCAGCCACGGCGACGAGTTCGATGCCGCCCAAGTCGGCAAGCGCTGGCTGACCTGGATCGGCGAACGCGGCCACCGCCTGCTGCTGATGCTTAACCGCAACTTGAATGGCCTGCGGCGGCGTTTGCAGCTGCCCTACTTGCCGCTATCGATCATCACCAAGTCGCGCCTTAGCGGCGCCTTGCACTACATTCGTGGCTTCGAATCGGCGGTGGCGGCGGCAGCGAGTGAAGGTGGCTATGACGGCCACATCTGCGGGCATATTCACTTCGGTGGCGTGCGCCAGATTGGCGATGTGCTGTATTTGAACGATGGCGACTGGGTGGAACATTGCACCGCGCTCACCGAAGACGCAGGCGGTGCCATGGAACTGTTGCATTGGTGCGAACACGCCACCCGCCTCGGGCGTGCTTCCAGCGAGCTGCTACTGCCTTCGTCGGTGAGTGCTCTGGCGTTTGCCTCGCTAGTACCGGCGAATCTCGGCGCGTTGCAGCCGGCGGCGTGACGCTGCAATCACGCACCGCGACTCGTTGCGTTAGGTGTCCACACGATCAGATCTTGATGCTCACGTTGCCAACTGACCCACCGCTCGCCCCCGCGCGTACAAGCTTGGGTTCAGAGTAGCTCGGGGTCAGGAACGTAGGTTGGGGTAAGCGCAGCGCACCCCAACGCCTTACTTCGATGATCGTCAAATGAGTATTGCCCTGCTCAAACGGCCGGCACAAGATTTGAGTTCAAGGTCAATTTGGCATACACGGCGAGAGAGTGACGTTGGGGTTCACTGCGCTCACCGCCAACCTACGAAGCCGCGGTCACACGAAGCCGGACTCAGGTCTTCCGACGTTGCATTTCACCGAGCTAAGCGGGCTGACTGATGCGGTGTGATGTCCAGCCTGCCGAGGATGTGGCTCAGGTGATCCGCTGCCGGCGCGGACGAGCATCCGCACTGACTTCGTTACGGCTCCAAGGGGCGCCTAGCTTCTGCGACACTGCGGCGGCGGACACCATCCATACGCGAGGCTCACAAGGCGATGCAAGAGGGCGCACCAGAGTCCAATCACTGGCTGGGTGCGGGCGCGGCACGGCTCGTCATACTCGGCTTGCTATTGATTTTTGGCATGACCATTGCGGCCTTGATTCCGCCGTTGCAGTCACCCGACGAGCCCGCCCACCTGCAGCGTGCGTATCTGTTTGCCAAGGGTGAGGTGGTGTTGATAGCGCCGCCGGGTCAAGCCTCCGGTGGCTACATCGACCGTGGTTTACGCGACTACAGCGAGGCATTTGCGCACCTGCAGTTCAGTCCAGAGACCCCACTGCGCCGCGGTGAGTTGCAGGCGGCTAGACGTTTGATTTGGACAGGAAACGAGGTTTTTTCGCCCTTGCCCGGCGCTGGCTACTACTTTCCGCTGATCTACGCCCCGCAAGCCATAGCGCTGCGGATTGGCGAGGCGTTGGGGCTCAACATCGACAAGTCGTATCGGTTAACGCGGGTGTTTTCCTTAATGACGTGCTTGCTGCTACTGGCGGTCGCGTTCCGTGTGTTTCGTCCTAATTGGCTGGTGCTGGGCATGCTGGTACTGCCGATGACGGTGTTCCAAGCTGTGTCCTCCAGTATCGACGGCGTCACCACCGCGCTCGCCGTGTTGGCGGCGGCACTTGCATCGCGCGGCATCTATAGGCAGTACGCCTACCCCGTTTGGATGTCCTGGGCATTGGCCGTCGTGTTGTTGGCGCTGACCACCTGTCGCATCCAATTGCTGCCGATGGTCGGATTTTTCTTGGCCATTTTCTTGCTGCGCCGGCGCCGCACCGATCTGTTTTTGTTGTTTGCGGTGGCTGGCTTGAGCTTGGGCTGGATCGTGCTGGCCTTGAGCAACGTCACTGAGCCTAGCGTCGGCAGAACGCTATCCAACAGTCAGGTGCTGTTGAGTTACCTGCAACAGCCACAGACCTTCGTGCGCGTGTTGTTTGCGACGCTTGGCGACGCGTCTCACCGGCTGTTTTATCTGCAGACATTCGTGGGTGTTTTGGGGTGGCTGGATAGCTACTTTCAGCCTTGGTTTTATGCATTCTCTGCAGTGGCGTTGAGCCTGCTCGCAGTGGCTTCGGTCGCGTGGTCAGGCTGGCGCGAGGACTGGGCCGGTCGGTTGCTGTTGGTAGCGATCGCCACTGCTTGCTCGCTGCTGGTGTTTCTTGCCTTGCTGGTGCACTGGAATCCATTTCCGGCAGGCGATGCCATCTATGGCGTGCAAGGACGTTACTTCATCGTGCCCGCTTTACTTTTGGCGTTTGCGCTAAGCGGCAGCGCGCCCCGGGTAACCGCCGTTCAGCACCACGCGGGCCGGTTAATTTTGTTTGGTTACGCGCTGGTCGCGGCTGCCACGACTAGCCAGCTGCTTATCAGCCGGTATTGGATTTCCGATCTCGCCGCACTGGGTCAGTAGTCGACCGACTGATTTCCGGAAGTGGCAGTGAACTCGACTGTGCACGCATTCAAGTAACCATCGACTCAAGCCGTCACAGATTTGCAATTGCGCCCGTAGGATGTGGTGAGCGTAGCGAACCGCATCAATCAGCCCGTGTTCTGCACCCCCGCGGCAATCCCATTCACGGTCGCCATCAGCGCGTGCAGCAGGGCGTCGTCGGGGCGGCCTGCTTTGCGCCAGCGACGTAGCAAGTCGACTTGCAACAGGCTGATCGGGTCGACGTAGGGATTGCGCAGGCGAATTGACAGCGCCAAGCGACGATCACCGGACAGCAATTCTTCTTCTTTGCGGATGGCGAGCACGGCGTCACGAGTGCGGCGAAACTCATCCGCAATGCCGGGAAAGAAAGCGCGATGGGCATCACCCGCCAGCTTGGAATAGACCTCGAAGATGCCCATGTCGCATTTGGCCAGCACCATCTCCATGTCATCGATCAGGGTGGTGAAGAACGGCCAGTCGCAGGCCATCTCGGCAATCGCATCGATGCCCTCGCGCTCGATGGCCATCGCCAAGGCGCTGCCGACGCCATACCACGCGGTCAGCCCCGAGCGATTCTGCGACCACGCAAACACCCACGGAATCGCGCGCAACGACTGCGCGCCCGCTTGTCCGCCGGCGGCACGTTTGGACGGACGCGAACCCAGCTTGAGGCGCTCGATGACATCGATGGGTGTGGCCAGGCGGAAGTAGTCGACGAAGCCGGGGCGGTCGTGAACCAGCTCGCGGTAAACGTCACGAGAATGTTGTGCCAACTCGGTCGCCAGTTCGCGCCAACGCGCTTCGCGCGGCTCCGGTGGACGTGGTCGCAGGGAGGCACGAATCACTGCGCCGGTGGCTTGCTCAAGATTGCGCAGCGCCAAGGCGCGGATGCCGTACTTGCGGTGGATGACTTCGCCCTGTTCGGTCAACCGCAAGCGCCCATCCACCGATCCACGCGGCGCGGCAATCACTGCGCGTTCGGTCTTGCCACCACCGCGGCTCGCCGAGCCGCCGCGACCATGAAAAAAGGTCAGTTGGATATTGGCTTCCCGCGCCAACGTCACCAGCGCGACTTGGCAGCGTTGGATCGCCCAACGCGAGGCCAACAGCCCGGCGTCTTTGGCGCTATCGGAATAGCCGAGCATGACAATCTGCTGGTCGCCGCGGGCGCGCAAGTGAGCGCGATAAGCGGGGTCGGCGAGCAACTGCCGCAGCACTTCGGGCGCCGCATCCAGATCGTCAACGGTCTCGAACAATGGCGTGACATCGATCGGCGTGCGACCGAGGTCATCGACATCGCCGGCCATCTTGGCCAGCGCCAACACCGCCAGTGCATCGGCAGCGCTGCGGCTCATGCTGACGATGTAGGGCCCGAATGCGCGCTCACCATCACGCTGCCGCAAGCGCGCCCGCGCGCGGAAAACATCCAGCACGCGCTGCGCCGATTGAGCGTCAAGCTTGGGCGCCATTTCGCTGCCCAACCACAGCTTGGTGAGACGCTCGACGCGCTCGTCGGCCGGCCGTTTTGGCCAGGCCGGATCGGCCAGCAAATCGGCCAAGGCTTCGTCGTGCGCACGCGAGTCTTGGCGCAGGTCCAGGGTGGCCAGATGAAAGCCGAAGGCATCGATTTTGCGCAATACGCGCTGCACGGAAAACGCGCCCGCATGGCCGCCGCGATGCGCGATCAAGCTCTCATAGACGCGCTGCAGGTCGGCGCGGAACTCGGCGGGATCGCGGTAGCCAGCACGCGGAGACGCTTGCGCCTCCGCTTCACTATCATCGACCTCGGCCTCTTTCAGCGTTGCACTCAACCGCGCGCTCATCAGCGCCAGCAGCTGCCGATACGGCATCGAGCCATGCCGTGCTTTGAGCTTCGCAGCGGTACGCGGCAGACGCGCGGAATAGTCCGCGATCAGGGTGTGCATGCTCGGCGCGACGGCGACGCGCTCGGTGGATTGGCTGAGCAAGCTGGACAGGCGGGCAAGATCGCGGCGGTACGCGGCGATGACCAAGCCGCGTTGCGAGTCGAGCGCGGCGATCATGGTGTGTGCGCCCACGCTGGGGTTGCCATCCATGTCGCCGCCCACCCAGGATCCAAACCGCAGCGGCGCTGGCGGCAGCGCACGCGCGTCCGGCCCCAGCGCCTGATGCAGGGATTCGATAAACGCCGGTAGCACGCGATACAGCACATCGGTCAGGTAGAAACTGACGTGTTCTAACTCATCTGCCACGGTGGGACTGGTCGGCGCGCTCTCTGAGGTTTGCCAGCCGGAGGTGAGTGCGGTGCGCATGCGCTCGCGGTC
>JANNWF010000235.1:0-3864 GCA_031408455.1 Pseudoxanthomonas sp.
CGGCCGAAGTGCTGGTGATCGGCGGCGGCGTGGTCGGCATCAACGCCGCGCGCATGGCGATGGGCTTGAACGCGCGCGTCACGATTCTGGATCGCTCGCTGGATCGCTTGAAATATCTGGATGAACTTTACGGCGACAAGATCACCACCATCTATTCCACCCTCGACGCCATCGAGGAGCGGCTGTCGTATTCGGATCTGGTAATTGGTGCGGTGCTGATTCCTGGCGCCGCCGCACCGAAGCTGATCAGTCGTGCGCAGCTGGGCTTGATGAAGCCGGGCTCGGTGCTGGTCGATGTCGCCATCGATCAAGGCGGTTGCTTTGAGACCTCCAAGGCCACTACCCATCAGACGCCGACCTACGAGGTCGACGGCATCATTCACTACTGTGTCGCCAACATGCCCGGCGGTGTGGCGCGCACCTCGACCTTTGCCCTGACCAACGCGACCTTGCCGTTTGCCCTGCAACTGGCCAACAAAGGCGCAAAGCGCGCAATGATGGAGGACGAGCACCTGCGCAATGGGTTGAACGTGCACGCCGGCAAGATTACGTTCGAGGCCGTCGCCCGCGATTTGGGGTACGAGTACGTGTCGGCGGCACAAGCGCTGGGGTGATCGCGAGCCCTGCACGAGAGGCCACAGCGCGGCGACGCCGAGCAACACTAACGAAACATGATTCGTCATCCCGGCGAACGCCGGGATCCACTTTCTTGCCAAGCCGCTGGTGCAGTGCGAAGTACATCAACGCTCAGTCGCGAAGAATGCAGAGGAACGCGATAGGGAAACCTCCTCATCCTGGCGAACGCCGGTATCCAGTGATCTTGCCCTCTACATCCGGGTGGATTCCGGCGTTCGCCGGAATGACGGAGATTGGAGCCAAGGGCATTGGTTGAGGCTTTCTCAACGCAACCCCAACCACACCAACCAACACCGGTGACTCTCGTCCCGGCAACCGCGCCACGATGGCGGTGAAATGACGAGTGGACTCAGGCGTTTTGGAGCCCACCGTAATGACATCGGCCAACACCATTCATCCGCTACGTACCGACCTCGCCTTCACTCGCGAGTCGCCTTACGGCACCGTCGCTGAGCCAACCTACTCGGGGGCGCTCAGCTTCATGCGGCGACCGTATTCTCGCGATTTGACCGGCATCGATGTGGCCGTGGTCGGCGTGCCGTTCGACCTCGCCACCACCCACCGACCTGGCAGCCGATTTGGGCCACGGGCGATCCGTGAAGCCTCGACGATGTTGGCTTGGACCAAGCCCGACGCATGGGACTTTGATCCGTTTGATCGGCTGGCGGTGATCGACTACGGCGACGTCTGGTTCGACAGTGGCCGGCCGGCCGACATCCCCGAAACCATCATGGCCGCCTACCAGCCGCTGGTGGAAGCAGGCGTCACGCCGCTCACCTTGGGTGGCGATCATTTCGTCAGCTTTCCGGTGCTGCACGCCTTGGCCGCCAAGCACGGGCCACTGGCGCTAGTGCATTTCGATGCGCACTCCGACACGTGGAGTGATGAGGACGGACGTATCGATCACGGCACCATGTTTTTTCATGCCGCCAAACTGGGCTTGGTTGATCCCGCCTGCTCGATCCAATTGGGTATGCGTACGCACAATCCCGAAGCGCATGGCTATCAGGTATTGAGCGCACGCTGGATGCACGCCAATGGAATGCAAGCCTGTATCGATGCCATCCACCAGCGCGTGGCAGGAAGGCCGTGCTATGTCAGTTTCGATATCGATTTTCTGGAGCCCGCCTATGCCCCTGGTACGGGCACGCCAGTGGTCGGCGGATTTACCACGGCCGAAGCGCAGACGCTGTTGCGAGGGCTGGCGGGGCTCGATATACGCGGCATCGATGTGGTCGAAGTCGCACCGATTTACGACCACGCCGGGATCACTGCCTTGGCTGCCGCCGCGATGGCGCAAGAATTACTTTGCGCGCATGCCTCGCGCTTCGCCAATCGTGGGTCTGCGCCTACGGTGCGATAGTTGTGCCATTAGAAATCAGCCATGAGACATCCGCCATGAGCAAGCCTGACGAATCCTCCACCGCTGACTTTGGCTTTCGCCAAGTCGCCCGCGCCGACAAGCAAAAATTGGTCGGGCAGGTTTTCAGCTCAGTGGCGCAGAAGTACGATCTGATGAACGACCTGATGAGTCTGGGTCTGCATCGGGTATGGAAGCGCTATTTTGTCGCCACCTGTGGCGTCAAGCGTGGTGACCGAGTGCTTGATTTGGCCGGCGGCACCGGCGACATCGCCGCGCTGCTGCATCCGCGGGTGGGCACCACCGGTGAAGTCATCGTCGCCGATATCAATGCCGACATGCTCGCCGTGGGGCGGGATCGGTTGACGGATCGCGGCCTGGTGCAGGGCTTGCACTGGGCGCGCGTGAATGCCGAAGCACTACCGTTTGCCGATGCCAGTTTTGACCTTGCAACACTTGCGTTTGGATTGCGCAATGTCACCGACAAGGCGGCTGCACTTGGCGAACTAAGGCGTGTGCTGAAAGTGGGTGGCCGCGCGCTGGTGCTGGAGTTTTCGCAGGTCAAGCCGGAGTGGTTTCGACCGTTCTACGACTTTCACGGGATGCAAGTATTGCCGCGTTTAGGTCGACTGATCGCGGGTGATGCCGACAGCTACCGCTACCTGGCCGAATCTATCCGCAAACACCCCGCTCAGGATGCATTGAAGGCGATGATGGTCGACGCGGGATTCGCTCGCTGCGACTACCGAAACCTCTCGGCGGGCATCGTTGCCATTCATTCCGGCTATCGAGTGTGATCGCGGCTGGAGTGGACAAACGCGGACATTTCGAGTCGCAAGTGTTCATGTTTTGTGATGATCGCCGCCGCCGCTGTCGCGTCGTGTGACGGACGGCGACAAACGGAATGCTATCGGTTCCTCGCGGACCCATTGATCTGCGATCATCGGCGCTCACCGGCGTCGCCTTCTCGTTGAAATGATCGACACGCACTTGTTAGCCGAGCTTCGCACAGCGACGACCCGTCGCTTGCAGCCTTTGCTTGGCCAAGTGATGGAAAAAACCGATGACGCTTTGTTTGATGTTTGGCAACAAGGTGCCAGCGGCAATTCTCAGCAGGTGTTGTTTGACGCTCTGCGCGAGCTGCGTCGGCAACGGTCAGTTATTGAAGGTGCAGTTGGCGAGCGCATCGGCGAGAGTTTTGCTGCCTTGGGAAAGCCGCAGCGGCAGGCCGACGAGGACGAGTATGCCTCCGCATCGCCGGATCTCGAATTCAGCCTGCTCGATTCCGATGTGCTTGAAGAGCAACTCACCTGCGATCGGTTGGCGGCAGCGGTTGAACGTCGCCACGCGGATGCATATGCCCGCTTGCTTCGCGGTCTGTCTCAGGTGGTCGCGCGACCTGATCTGGCCATTGTCGATACCCCGCTTTCAGCGTTACGCATCGCCCGTGGCTGGCGCGACGCGCTAGCGCCGGTGTTGGAGAAAATTGAGTGGCGGTTAGTGGCTTTCAAGCATTTGGAACGCCAGTTGATCAGCGACTTAGGTGGGGTGATTGATGAGTTATGCCGACTAATGGCGGCACGCGGCATTGTCATCACCCAGCCGACCTTGCGGCCGCGGCGGATGGTGATGCCAGCGAGTTCCGGCGCTGGTCGTCCAGCCGCGTCCGGGCAAGCGGCGTGGGACGGCGGCGACAACCAAGTGCCGCAACGCGTTTTCAATCAGGAGATGGATAGCGCCGGATTCTTCGCCAACAATGCGATGGATATGGCGGGAGCCACAGGCTATGGCGGCGGCGGCGGCGGCGGCGGCGGCGGCGGCGGCGGCGGCGGCGGCGGCGGCGGTGGCGGTGGCGGTGGCGAAGGCCC
>JANNWF010000236.1:0-3226 GCA_031408455.1 Pseudoxanthomonas sp.
GCGATCAGCCGCGATGCGAGCGGCCGTGCAGTGTCCCTCGCTGCCGCTTTGGATGGTGAGCCGCAAGCGCGGGCAACGCGGGTTGAGTGAGCGGCAGCAGGCGAATCTGCACACCAAGGGGTGATGAGAGTCTGCGGCTGATTTAGCCAACACGCCGCAGCGCGAATCCACCTGCGAGGCCAAGCATGGCGAAAAGGGCGGCCAGCATCCACGTTCCATTGCTTGGAATTGAGACAGTCGGGACCACCGAAACCGGCGGTAGCGCACCCACCACCAGACCTCCGCCCGCCACCGGATAGTTGAAGTAGACGACGCGTGTGCCATTGACTATCACCACGTCGGCCAATGCGAAGCCGCCAATGGGCGGCTGTCCGCCGATGGTCACTGCGGCAGGGGCGATCCCCACCGCTGCACCCCAGGTGAGCCCGTTGTTAGCTGATTCCATGTAATAAATCTGCTGAGCTTTGCGGCTGCCGTCGCAATTGCGCAGGCTGAAGAAAAACCCCAAGGTGCCATCGCCGTTGGCGAGTACGCGTGCGTCGTTGTGCAGATAGGTGTTGCCGTTCGCCAAGTGGCAGGCGATGAATCCAAGCGAAGTGAGCGGATCGGCGACCAAGGCATTGCTCGCGGTGACTCGCCATGGACCGGTGTTGGCTGCCGCAGGATTGCCGCTTGGTCCGTTGTTGGTGAGTGGCGCGCGGCCAAGTTGACTGTTGTAGTCGTAATACAAAGCGCCTTCGACGATACCGAATGCACCCGCGCTCTGGCCGGCAATGCCATTGCCAGGGACAGCGCCCAGCGGACCCCAGTGGTCGAGCACGCGATTGGCAGGCGTCGGCCCAATGTCGTTGATGCTGATGTTGTAGTTGTAATCGCCAAATGAGGACGGGCCGAAGAAGTTGTTGAACGTCCACTGCAGCAGTGTGTAGCGACCGTTCCACAGGGTCACCTTCGGATAAATCCAAGGTGGTTCGTCATAGGTGGATCCAAAGATCGTCGTTGCGAATGGATTGCCAGCGTATGACAGCGCTCCGGTCTGGGTGAAGTTAACGCCATTGACTGAGGTCGCATGACGGAAGCCGCCAATGCGCAAAGGGAAGAAATCGCTTGCAGCGGTGCCAGGTGGCGTTTCATCCAGCACACCCACCCACATATGGTAAGTGGCGGTGCCCGAGGCATACAGCAGCGTCGGGTAACTGGAGCGGCCAGCGATGGCGCTTCCAAGCGGAATCCCATTGAGCGTGATCTGGCTGTTGGCGGCGGGTAAGGCGGGTGCAATAGCCGCCGCCGTCCCGGCCAGCAGGATGGAGAAGAACGCGCTCAGTCCGCGCAGAGTGATTGAGTGGTGCGACATGCTGTGCTCCGACTGAGAATGTGTCTCGCCAAGGTAAGGCAGCCGCGACTGCGTGATGTCGGTTCCCAATCAACTTTTGTCACAGCGCTCGCATCAGCCTAGCTCCACAGGTGCATGGAGATCTGGGCGTTTCCGCACATGCGCTTTCGGCGGCGAACACGGCATGAGCGCTGGCCTCGAACACTGAAGCGCCCCGGATTCGGCTTCGCTGCACCGGGCTACTCACTTCGCGCAAGCCACTTTGCGCATGCGTCAAGGCATTACCGCCTCGAAGCCATTGGCAAAGATCAGCACACCAGCGGTGGTGCTGACGAAGTCGGCGGACAGATTGCCGATCTGCAAGGTAGTGGTGGTCGCTTGTTCGGCGACGTTAGCGCTCAGGTGTCGGACTTGCACTTGATCGGTGTTGCGCACCACGCCGGGCAGTGCGGTGAAGGCACCTGCGTTGATGCGGTATTCCGAGCTGGCGGCACCGCTGACACCGATGCTCACCGCGCCGCCG
The DNA here is from genome assembly GCA_031408455.1 of Pseudoxanthomonas sp. GTDB lineage: Bacteria > Pseudomonadota > Gammaproteobacteria > Xanthomonadales > Xanthomonadaceae > JANNWF01. Next base: position 1,857 of record JANNWF010000236.1, read on the forward strand.
AGTCCGGATACCACGATGGCGGCAGACGTTCGCAGCGAGTTCGCAGGCACATTGGTCTGACTCGCGAAGTTGAATGCGGCCGGGGTGAAATCCAGCCCGCTATCGAAATCTTCCAAGCGCTCGCCGCCACGCACCAGGCGCACCACTTGGGTGCCCGATTTGGGGCTGATCTCGGTTCCGCCGTCGCCAAAGCTCACCGCCCAGGCGTGGGTAGTCAGGGCGACGCGGGTGGTTGATGACCACACACTCGCGTTGGTAGTGCCGGGGAACAGGGTGGTATTGATTGCGGGCGCCCAGCAGCCGCGTTCGACCAAGCTGCGCAATTCATTGCGATTGGGCAAACGCCAATCACCGAAGCCGCCAAAGTTCTCACCATCGGCGGCGGTGAGCGCGCCGGACCAAGTGAGCAAGCTGGCACTGCCAACCGCGCAAGCGGCCCCCGACAGGCCTTGCGGGCACTGCTTCCACACCAAAGCCGTCACCACGTCGAGCACGATGTTTTCGCCCACCGGTCCGGGCGCAAGCTGCACGTAGCGGCTGTTGGGTGCCACGCGCACATTGCCGGCGGGGCAGATGCCTTGTGCGAGTGCGGACGTGCTGCACAGCAGCCCCGCCATCAGCACCAAGAGCCAAGCCACGGACCGACTGCCGGCAAGTTTCACGAGTGGCCCGCTCATGGCGCGTCCCTCACCAAGCGCACCCGAAAGGCGTTCGTCTTGCCGAAATTCGATAGCAATCCAATGCTGAAGCTCACCGCCCACGCGTTGTCGCCGGTGCCGCTGGTGGGCACGTTGTCACCCGACCAATAATTGGCGGCGGTGCTGGAGCTTGCCGGAAACCACTGCAGGTCAATGGCCGGGCCACTGGCCACGCCAAAGTCGAGCAGGGATTCCAACTCATTGGCGGTCGGCAGACGCCAGTCGGTCTGGCCACACAGGCGTTCACTGCCGACCAGTCCATTCACCAGATCACGATACGCGCTGGTATTGCATGAAAGCAGTCCGATGCAGGTGGTGCTGGTGCCGGCGCTGCCGACATTGCCGCCATTGACGCTACCGTTGCTGTCGAACCAGGTGTAGAGATGACGGCTATCGTGCATCCCGGAATCCTGGCGCCACTTCACCTCCCAAACCAAGCCGGTGACGTTGTCGCGAGTGCAGTTCCAAGTGTCGGCATCAAAGCCCAATTCGGCTGAGGCGGGTAGCTCACCGCCGGCGTTACTGATCTTGGTGTAGTCGCGACCGGGCGTTCCGGACGCGCCACGGGTGGCCAGGGCAGCCACCGCATCGGCCGCTGCGGCACCTGAGGTGCAGTCTTGTCGATTGAAACCCGCAGATTCCGGATCGGGTGTCGCGGCGGCGACGGTGCCG
>JANNWF010000237.1:0-2628 GCA_031408455.1 Pseudoxanthomonas sp.
CCGTAAGGTCGGCCTCGTCACCCGACAGACGCCGTAGGCAACGGCGTTCATTTGCGGTTCCTGTAGCGCCGTTTAGCGTCGCCGAACTTTTGGCCCCATACCGGGGGCCGATGCAATGAATCTGCTGCGAAGAGCCTTGAAGTTGTTTGGCTCGGTTGAGTGCTGAATGTGTTTGGTTCGAACGGGCGCGCAGGATGCCGCCTCATCGAACTGTTGCAGCAATCCTTGCTGCCTGCGGCTGGTGCCGCACTGCCGAAACCACGGCCGTGCACCAGGCGTACCCGACAACGCCATGTCGTTTGTTGTCTCCGTCGCATTCGCGATTTGCGTGGCCGCTTGGGTTGCGCATTTGAGAATGGGGCAAACGCCGTCAGGCGGGAGGTCGCAAACGCCGCAACGAAGAAGGAGTACTGCGATGAAACTATCGTTGTTGTTGTGGTTGAGCAGCCTGCTGCCGCCACCGGTTGCTGATGATTTGTGTTTGGCGACGACTGTGTATTTGGAAGCCCGCAATCAATCCTCGCTGGGCCAGCAGGCTGTTGCAGAGGTGGCGTTGCGGCGATTGGAGAGTGGCCGTTGGGGCGACAACGTGTGTGCCGTCGTCACCGCACCCAAGCAGTTTGCGCAGACCTTGATGCCGGCTGATTACGAGATCGACAACGTGAAGGCGTGGCATCGCGCAATGCAGATTGCGATGCATACGCAACGCGAGTGGCAACGCCCGCATGACCGTCGTCAGCTGCTGGTGCCGGGCGCGGATTCATTTGTCGTGTTAGCGCGCGCCAATCCGGTGTGGGCGCGCGGAACGCCAGTCGCGCAGATCGGCGACCACACGTTTTACAACGTCACGCGGATGTAGGGTTTAGACGCCTATCGCACCTTCGCCTAAAGTACTCGTGTAGAGCCGAGCTTGCTCGGCTGCTCTACGGGCAGCGCTGCGGCGAGGTTCCAAAGCAGCGGAGCAAGCTCCGCTCTACGAGAGCTTTGGGCACGACGCGCAATCGATGGGCGAATGGCGATCAGCCGCGCTGCACGATCGGCACGAACTCGCGGTCATCAGGCCCGATGTAGTTGGCGCTGGGGCGGATGATTTTGCCGTCGGCGCGCTGTTCGACCACGTGCGCCGTCCAGCCTGAGGTTCGCGAGATCACGAACAGTGGTGTAAACATCGCGGTCGGCACGCCGAGCATGTGGTAGCTCGACGCGCTGAACCAATCCAGATTCGGAAACATGTTCTTCAGCTCGGCCATCAGCGACTCGATGCGCTCGCTGACTTCGAACAGATTGCGGTTGCCGCCGGTCTCGCAGAGCTCGCGCGAAATTGCCTTGATGATGGCGTTTCGCGGGTCGCTGATCGTGTACACCGGATGGCCGAAGCCAATGATGATTTCCTTGGCGGCGACCCGCGCGCGAATGTCGGCTTCGGCCGCATCGGCGCTGCTGTAGCGTGAAATGATTTCCATCGCGACTTCATTCGCGCCGCCGTGCTTGGGGCCACGCAAGGCACCAATCGCGCCGGCGACGCAGGAGTGCATATCCGAGCCCGTTCCCGCGATGACGCGCGCGGCGAAGGTACTCGCGTTGAACTCGTGCTCGGCATACAGAATCAGCGATTGATCGAGTGCCCGCACATGCGCTGTGCTGGCCGGCATGCCATGCAACAAGTGCAAAAAGTGGCCAGCAATGGTGTCGTCATCGGTTTCCACATCGATGCGTCGCCCATTGCGGGTGAAGTGCCACCAGTACAGCAGCATCGAGCCAAAGCTGGCCATCAGCTGGTCGGCGATATCGCGCGCCTCATGCAGTGGAAAACCGACGCGCTCTGGCAACACCGCGCCCAACATGGAACAACCCGTTCGCATCACATCCATCGGATGCGCATTGGCCGGGATCAGCTCTAGCGCGTCTTGGACCAGCGCGGGCAAGCCGCGCAGGCGTTTCAACTTGCGCTGATAAGCAACCAACTGGTCGTGCGTCGGCAGCGTTTGATGGACCAGCAAGTGGGCGACTTCTTCAAAACTCGCGCCCTGCGCCAAGTCCTTGATGTCGTAGCCGCGATAGGCCAAGTCATTGCCGGTGCGACCGACCGTACACAGTGCGGTATTACCAGCGACGGTGCCGGACAAGGCGACGGATTTTTTGGCCTTGGGCAGGCTGGCAGCGGCTTCGCTCATGGGAATCACCATTTCTAGTTAGCCACGAATAATAAGCCAGTCAGCAGGCTTGACCGCTGCCATGCCGGCTATTTTTCCAAACTCGTGATTCCCCACTTCGTCATTCCGGCGAAAGCCGGAATCCAGTCAGGCCCAGCGGAGCTGTCAGCATGGATTCCGGCATTCGCCGGAATGACGAGCTAGAGCGGACCGGACTGACGCCCTCAGGCGACGTGCATGTGCCCTACCCTCACCTGGCCACAGAATTTGACACTCGATGAGGCCGCCCTTTTCTTTACAGAACGTTCTGTATAGGCTCACGCCCCATGACTCGTCCACCGCGCGCCAAACTCCGCATTCTGCAAGCCGCCCGTGACATCGTCGCGACCCGAGGCGCGGGCGCGCTGACCTTCGACGAACTCTCCAATGTCAGCGGCGTCACCCGTGGCGGAATCACTTACCACTTCCCGACCAA
>JANNWF010000238.1:0-4907 GCA_031408455.1 Pseudoxanthomonas sp.
CAAAAATTGCCCTTGACGCCGCCTTCACGCGAAAATGAGGGTGCCGCGATTTGCGTGGCGTCTGTGGAACGTCCCCATGAAATGTTTGAGTCGCGCCGGTTTGCTGGCGCTGCTGTTGGCTGCCCCGGTCGCATTTGCACAAGACGCCGCAGAAACAGGCATTCCTGCCACCGCGGAACCTGTCAACGAAGTGGCCAAGGAAGCCGAAGCGACGAGTTTCCAATCTGGTCTGACCTTCCAAACTGGCACGGTGGCGGTGCCTGAGGCGCACGTACAACTGCAACTGTCGGACAGCTTTCGCTACCTCGGTCACGAGGATTCGCGACGCCTGCTGGAAGAGCACTGGGGCAATCCGCCGGATGACAGCGTGCTGGGCATGTTGATCCCGACCGTGGATGACCTCGACAGCGAACACAGTTGGGCGGTGGTGCTGACCTATAGCGAAGACGGCTACGTCAGCGATGAGGATGCCAGCGAGATCGATTACGACGAGATGCTGGCGGATATGAAGGAGGAAACCAGCGACAACAATGACGCACTCAGCGAAGCCGGCTATGACACCGTCGAGTTGCTGGGTTGGGCGCAGGCACCGCGCTACGACGCTGCCAGCAAGCGTTTGCACTGGGCCAAGGAGCTGAAGTTCTCAAGCAACGAAGTGGCGACCGTCAACTACGACATTCGTGTGCTCGGTCGCGGCGGCTATTTGAGCTTGAACGCGATTGGCGACATTGGCGACTTGGATAGGATCAATGCGGGCATGAATGAGGTGTTGAACATGGCCCAGTTCGATGACGGCCATCGCTATGCGGACTACAACGAGAGTACCGACAAACTGGCCGCCTACGGCGTCGGCGCGCTGGTCGCTGGCGGCTTGGCTTCGAAGGCGGGGCTGTTCGCCAAGCTGGGAATTCTGCTGGCCAAGTTCTGGAAAATCGGCTTGATCGCGGTGGTGGCGCTCGGGGCCTTAGGCAAGAAGATGTTGAGCAAGAGCGACAAGCCAAGCTGACAGCTCTGTGCGTCAGTTCTTGCATTCCGAGTTGTCGTCATCCCGGCGAACGCCGGGATCCACGGCCGCCACATGGACGAACTCAGCGACTGCGAAGTGGATTCCGGCATGCGCCGGAATGACGGTGTGGTCGGTGTGGTCGGGTCAATCGATGCGTGGCTAATCGACGCTCGCCAACTCGATGCTTGGCAAATTGAAGAATGTGCGCGCGGCGGCAGAAGTATTCTCCGCCGTCAGCGCCACGTCTTCACTGCGATCCCGCGCCAATTCCGCGCAGATGTGCGACAAGTACATCGGCTCGTTGCGGCGGTGCGAGGGTTGTGGCCGCACCGTCCGCGGTAACAGATAGGGGCAATCCGTTTCGATCAGCAATCGGTCGGCCGGAATGTGGCGGACGATCTCGCGCAGGTGCTGGCCACGGCGCTCATCGCAGAGCCAGCCGGTGATGCCGATGTACCAATCGTGATCCAGACACTCGAACAACTCCTCGCGTGTTCCGGTAAAGCAATGCACCACGGCGCGCCCCAGCTGGCCATCAAACTGCCGCATCACCGCCACAAAATCTGCGTGTGCGTCGCGTTGATGCAGGAACAGCGGCTTGCGGGTTGCTGACGCAGCGCCGCTGTCGACCGCAATTTGCAGTTGTCGTTCGAAGGCCAGTCGCTGCGCCGGTCGCGGTGACAGATCGCGGAAATAGTCGAGTCCACATTCGCCGACGGCGACCACCTCGGGGGCCGCGTGCAAGGCGCGCATCTCCGTGTCGGCCTCGTCGGTATATGTCGCCGCATGGTGCGGATGCACGCCCGCCGTCGCGAACAGGAAGCCCGGATGCGCGCGCGCCAATTCCAAGGCTCGCACTGAGCCCTGACGACAGGCACCGGTGACCACCATCTGCGTGACACCCGCCGCGCGCGCGCGCTCCAGCACCGCGTCGAGATCGTGGTTGAAGGATTCGTGACCTAGATTGGCGCCGATGTCGATCATTGTCGTTGGGGACTGGGGACTCGATGGGTGAGTTCTGCGCCATTTCCAGGCGCGAAACGCAGCCGAGCAAGCTCGGCTCTACAACAACCCGCGAGTGCACGCGAAGCGCTGCTGTTGTAGAGCGGACCGAGCGCAGCGAAGGCGCGCGCGTAGCGCACGAACTTGCTCCGCTGCACTTGGATCGAATACTAAGGACGACAACCATTGCGCCATTCCCGAGTCCTGAAAAATCAATCAGCAGCCACGCACCGCTCCCGCGCCCAGTCCCTCAGCCACTGCACTTTCTCCGCCATCAGGACGGACAAGGGTCGTGTGTTCTTGATCGAGGCGAGCAGGCGGGCGGTGTCGGCGGGTTGTTTGTCGGCGTGGGCGTCGTACAGGGCGGCGACGATAGATTGTTCGATTTCGGCGCCGGAGTAACCTTCGGTGGCCGCGCTGAGGGCGGGCAGATCGAAGCGATCAATGACCAGGTTGCGGCGGGTCAGATGGATGCGTAGCGCGGCGTCGCGGGCCTCAGCGTTGGGCAGGTCGACGAAGAAGATCTCGTCGAAGCGACCCTTGCGCAGAAACTCCGGTGGTAATTGACTGACATCGTTGGCGGTGGCGACCACGAACACCGGTGTCTTCCTTTCGTTCATCCACGTCAACAAGGTGCCGAGCACACGTTTGCTGACGCCGTCGTCGCTGGTCGACGTGGCCAGGCCTTTTTCGATCTCGTCGCACCACAGCACGCAGGGCGACATCGCTTCGGCGGCCTTCAGTGCGTCACGCAGATTGCGCTCGGTTTCGCCGTGATACTTGTTGTACAGCGCACCAAAATCCAGCCGCAGCAGAGGCACGCCGAAGCCGCCTGCGCAGGCTTTCGCGGCCAGACTCTTGCCGCAACCCTGCACACCCAACAGCAACACACCGCGGGGTGGGTCGAGTCCCGGCGGGGCGTTGCCATCGACAAAAATTGCGCGGCGTTGACTGATCCAGCGCTTGAGTTTCGACAATCCTGCGACTTGCGCGAAGTCGGCCACATCGGGCTCGAAGCTGAGCACGCCGCCGCGGCCCAGCAGTTCGAACTTCGCGCGCTGCGCGGCCAGCACATCGGACTCGGCCAGCTTGCCATCGTCGTGAATCAACTTACGCACGATATTGCGCGCGTCGATCATGGTCAGCCCGCGCAGATGCCGGATCAGCGAGCGCTGTGCATTGGAATCGATTTCAGCGCGACGGCCGCTGTGTTCGCGCGAATAGGCAAAGGCTTCGTCGCGCACCATCTTGCCGAGCGCCGCTTCATCCGGCAGCCGAATCTCGAAGCGGGTGGCCAGTGGTGCCAGTTCGTCGGGCAATTCAATCTTGGCACCGATCAACACAATGCTGTGGCGCTCATTGGCTGCCGCCAGCACCATCTCACGCACGCGCCGATTATTGGCGGCGTAACGTAAGTAAGGGCCGAAATCGAATAACAACCAGATGCTGCGATTGCTGTCCTTTTGCATGGCTTCCAGCAGCACCGAGGAATCGTTGGCCTCGGGGGTGCCCATGTCATCCATGTCCAGCCGTTTCAGCCCGCGGGTGATGCTCCAGGTGTAGAGCGGCCTGAACAGCTCCGCAACCACGTGCCGGAACGCGTCAACCAACAAGGCCTCCTCGTTCGTTTCAATAACGATCAGCGGCGCGCCTGAGCGCAACAGTACGGCGAGGTCGTGGGCGTCGAACATGCGGCGGCAGGGTGTTGGGAGGAATGCAGACTAGCACCGGCCAGTCGCCGTCAGATGCGTGACGGCGGCGATGAACAACCGTGACAAGCGCTTGCGAGGTGCGGTGTATCCTCGCTTCATAACAGACATGCTGGCAACGGGAGTGGACTCTATGCGGCAGCTTCGAATGATCGGACTTGGCTCGGTGCTGAGCGTCGCCTGCGCGGTCGCGGTGGCCGCCGCACCCATGCAACCTGCCAACCTGCCGCCGCTCGCTGCCGCCTCGCGAATTACTCTGCCCGCCTTGGATGTGAGCAAAGCCTTGGCGGAGGACTTCGACGAGAAGCGGTTCGGTGTCGCCCGCCGCTTCGGTTTGGTGGCTTCGCTGAAAGGCGTGACCTTGGCAAGCGGCGAATGGACGCAACTGGCCGACAGCAGCTGGCTGTGGCGACTGCAAGTCGAAGCACCGGGCGCGAAGGCAGTGGATTTCAGTTTCAGCCAATACCACTTGCCGCATGGCGCGACGCTCAGCATTCGCGAACTAAACAACAAGGGCAGCATCGGACCCTTCAGTGATCGCGACAACCGCGTTTATGGCGAGCTGTACACGCCGCTGCTGGAAGGCAACAGCGTCTTGCTCGAATTGCGCGTGCCGGCGGATCGGCGTGACCTGGTGCGGTTGCAGTTGGCGGGCGTAACGCGGGCCTATCGTGGTGCGTTTGGCCATGAGCCGAGCGCCACCGCAGCAAAGTCCGGCAGCTGCAACGTCGACAGTATCTGCCCGCAGGGCGACCCGTGGCGGCCGCAGATTGCGTCGGTTGCGCACTACTCGTTTCAAAGCGATGCAGGCGGCGCATTCGCCTGCACCGGTCAACTGACCGCCGATGCCAGTCGCAGCGACAACCGTCTGCTCACCACCGCCAATCACTGCATCAGCACCAATGACGAAGCGCGTTCGATGGTGATCTATTGGGGCTACGAGAACCCGACTTGCCGCACGCCCGGAAGCGCGGCGAGTGGCACGCGCATTCCCTTGACCGGCAACTTTCGCGCGACCCAGAGTGGTGCAACCCTGCTTGGCAGTCATGGTGAAAGCGATTTCACCCTGGTGCGCCTCGATGTCTCTGTACCCAGTTCGGCGCAAGCGATCGCGACCGGTTGGGATCGCCGCGAGAACATTCCGCCGCGCACCTTCACCGTCCATCACCCGCAGGGTCACGAGAAGCGGA
>JANNWF010000239.1:0-4390 GCA_031408455.1 Pseudoxanthomonas sp.
TCGAACCTGCGACCCTTGCCGTGTGAAGGCAATGCTCTACCGCTGAGCTAACCGCCCACGTGGGCCGCGAATGATAGGTGGGCGATGGGGTGGCGTCAAACCTTGAATGCATCGCTGCAATCGGTGGCGAAGCCCGCCATCGCTAGTCATCGTGTGCAACGGACCTTGCTTGGACCAAGCTCCATCAGCCGTAATAGTTCATGCAGCGGGGAAATCGAACTCCGGTCGCGTTAGTGGCGGTGTGATGGCCAAGCCGCTCACGTAATGAACGGCTTGCCGGAACAGACTACCCGCGGCGGCGGAATCGTCGACTTCGGTGACCCACACAAGTTTGCCGTACTCCTGGGCAGCCGCCAAAAGCGCATCGGGAATTTCGCCGTCTTGCGGCTTCGCCAAACAGGTGACCATGTGCACTTCGTCAAGCCTGACCAAGGCCAAATCCGACGTATTGTCGGTTAGCGGCCCGAGCGCGATCCGCACGCCCAGCGCGGTGAGCGGTTGCAAACTGCTGGAGGCACGACTGCCCGCGCTGCGCAGCCGATCCGCAGAAACCAGCAAGGTCAGCTGCGGGGAGATCATTTTCCTGCGCGCAAGTTCCGAAGCCAGCCAAGCCGCAAATCCGGGATCGTCAATCGACTCGGGACTCACTTCCACGACCAGTGAAAGTCCATTGCGCGACATCCGCAGGCGATCCAGACAACGTGCCAGCATCCATTGATCAAGCTTGAGATGAAAGCCTGAAGTGCGGGCAAACAAACGATGATCCGGCACCGTGCTGCCGCCTTCGCTGAGCGCGACTTCGAATTCGGCGCTCAGCAAGAACTGACCTGCTCGCGATCCGGTGACGGGCATCAATGGGTGGAACAACAGCCGATGGGAACGACCCAAGGCATCGTTGGCAAAGATGGCTCGCAACTCCGGCCAACCGGGCGGCACCAAGGCGGCATTGGCACCGGCCTGGAAGCGTACTCGCGGTGCCTGTTGCTGCGCTTTTCGCAGCAGTGCCAGAACTTCATCGACGGCACGGTGGGCGGACTGGGTTGAGTCCAACACAATGCCCGCAACAGCGAACGGCAGTTGCATTCCGACGACGGAAGTCAGCCACTGACGCCGATCCAAGCCACTGGCAATCGCCGCCAAACCCACCTGACTGGCAGCCGTGGGATCGACGATCAGCAAGCAGGTCATGGTCTCGGCTTGGCAAACTTCCGAGCGCACCAAGCTATCGGCTCGAAGTGCGCGCGCAAGTTCACCACCAAGCGTCGCTTGATCCTCCCAACTCACTTCCACCAAGGCATCGGCCGTCGCCTGCGGGGCGACGGCGATCAGCACGCTGCCTTCATGTTCGGTCGCAGTGGAAATCGCATTGCCAATCGCCCCGACAATCCTTCGACGCGAGTGCACACCGCGCGCAGCGTCGCGGCCAAGGCCAGCAATGGGATCATGCGGCGCCGCGCGACGGGCGCGCTCGGCGCGACTCTCAACCACCGCCAGCAAGTCGCGCGGTCGCACCGGCTTGAGTATCCAGTCGTCGGCACCCAGCCGTATTGCCAAGGTGCGTGCTTCAGGACTCAATTCACCGGTCAGAAACACGATCTGCACCAGCTCAAAGCCAGGCTTCTCGCGCAGCATCTGAGCGAGCTCAATGCCGTTGCGATCAGGCAAATTGAGGTCGAGCAAGCATAGATCGGGATTGAAGCCATCGACGGCTAGCAGCGCCTCTTCCGCGGAGCGCGCCACACGCGTTTCCATGCCACGATGCCCAAGCACCTTTTGCGCGAACATCGCTTGACCAAGGTCATCTTCAACGATCAGCACGCGAAATGCCGAGTGCTGCCGTTTGCGCACAAAGGCGGCGATGTCGTCGGCAAGTGCAGCGTTGGTTTTCGATTCGACCACTTGATCGACGCCGGCCCGCAGCGCGAACATTCGTCGCGCGCGATCACCGCTCCCAATCAACATCACCGTGCCCGGTTGGGTGAGCGGCTGTGGGTGCGCACGCTCGATCTGTGCCACGACCTCGGCGGCGCGATCACCCCATTCTGGCGAAATCACTACCACGGTGACTGCCCGTCGGGAGACTTCGCCAGCCAATGCATCGAGCGAATCGACTTGTGCCACCAATAACTTTCGGTGGCCAATTTCCGCGGATAAATTGAGTAGCACCGAACCCGGAGAGACCAACAGAATTACCAGCGGCGCGCGCGGCTCAGCTTGCGGCTGCGCGTGACGGGTCGGCTCGGTTGCAGTAGGCAATTCCGGCGAAATGCGGGCACACATGGCAGCCACCCGTACTTTGGATCCCTCCGACGGCGGGCCATCGACATCCACGAGTGAGCAAAGGAAGACCGACAATTCCAAGAGCAAGTCGGCACTGCTCGAGGTTACCGCCTCAGCTTCCACCTCGGCTGCGCGTTCGATCTGCTCATGCAAAGCTGCCGCCGAATCCGCAGTCCATTCAGAGCCAAAAACGTTCAAGCACTTGGCGAGCAAGCTACGGATTTCATTCGACACAGTTGGCGCAGTGCTCATATAGGTGTCAGATTCCATTAGGGATTGGGCAGGCGACCCTGATCGCTTGCATGCATCGGAAGTTTGCCTTGTCCGTGCTGCAGTTGATATGTGCGCTTGGGCAGCGATGCGCGCCCGGAAACCATGCAAGTGTGCGACTGGTTTTGTTCAGTCGGATTGGATGCTTACCACTTCCGCCAGCCAGCAGCCTTTCCTAAAGTGGCGAGTCAGAGTAAGCAGTCAGTCAATCGCGCCTGCAAGCTGCAGAGCATCCAATTTCGGCCCATCCAGTCCGAGCAGCTGTGTCAGCACCAGCCGCGTATCCGCACCCAACTGCGGCGGTGCTTTGGAATAGCTGACAGGGGTGGCGGAAAAACGTAGTGGGTTCGCCACCATCGGTAGTGCAGCCGACATCGGATGCGGCAACTCGATACGCATGCCGCGCGATTGCACTTGCGGGTCGGCAAATACTTGATCGAGTGAGTTGACCGCCGCGCTAGGCACGGAAACCGTTTCCAGTTGGGCCAACCAATAGGCGACGGGGTGGGCTTGCAATTTCAGGCTCAGCGTCTCGATCAACACGTCCCGATGGGCGACTCGATCCGCATTGCGGGCAAAGCGCGGATCGCAGGCCAGCGCAGGCTGTTCGATGACCTTGCACAACCGTTGAAACTGGGCGTCATTGCCGACGGCGAGCATGAAGCACCCATCGGCGGCGGGCATGACCTGGTACGGCACGATGTTGGGATGGGCGGTGCCGCGACGCTGCGGAACTGTCCCGCCAATGAGGTAATTCATGGCTTGATTGGCAAGCCACCCCACTTGGGTATCCAACAGCGCGAGATCGATGTGCTGACCCTCGCCCGTGGCCTGCGCATGACGAAGTGCCGCCAGGATGCCCACCGATGCGTACATGCCGGCCATCAGGTCAGCCACTGCGACGCCGACTTTTTGTGGCCCGCCTCCAAGCGCGCCACCAGGCTCGCCGGTGATACTCATTAATCCGCCCTGCGCCTGAATGGCGGCGTCGTAGCCGGCGCGATGAGCGTAGGGGCCCGTTTGGCCGTAGCCGGTGATCGAGCAATACACCAAAGCCTTGTTGCTTTCGCAGAGACTTGGGTAATCGAGGCCGACCTTGGACAAGCCTCCAACCTTGAAGTTCTCGACCAGAACATGACTCTGGCCTGCGAGACGACGGATCAGGTCTGCGCCTTCAGGATGTTGAAAATCGATCGCCAACGAACGCTTGCCGCGATTGGCCGCAAGGAAGTAGGCCGACTCCGAACTATCGTTGCCGTCGGCGTCCTTTAGGTAGGGCGGCCCCCACTTGCGAGTGTCGTCGCCCTCGCCGGGACGCTCGATCTTCAACACCTCGGCGCCCATGTCAGCAAGCAATTGGGTAGCCCACGGGCCCGCCAGAATGCGCGAGAGATCAAGCACACGAATACCGCTCAGCGGGCCCATCATTCGCTTCCTTTTGAGAAACCTGATGGTAGCGCGGTAGCTGAGTCGACCCTGAGCGGCGTCCAGAACGCAGGCGGAAACAGCAACCTCGTCTGCCATGTCGGATGCTGAGTGATCCTCGCATCCTGAGCGCAGAAACAAAAAAGGCCACCCGAAGGTGACCTAAGTCTTTGCTTGTGTGGCGTCCCCACGGGGATGCAACTCTATCCCCGCACTTCGCGCCTCGATGCCCTTGCGCCGCGCAGGCTAAGCACCAAGACGCCCTCGCCGCTCCAAACAACTGGCGCCAGTCGCCGACTGTCGGCTCTCGGCCAGGGGACTAAACCGCTCGCGCGGTAGTCGCGTCGTCGAGCGCGGGGCGGCTGTTGGTGCCGTGGTTTCTGCGAAGTTGTGCGGCGAGGCAATGGGCCTCGCT
>JANNWF010000240.1:0-2345 GCA_031408455.1 Pseudoxanthomonas sp.
GGGTTCGATTCCTGCCAGCCGCACCATTAAAGACGAGGGTTCACAGGTAAGCAGCCGCTGACTTGTGAACCCTTTAGTCCTTCTGGAGAGCCTTTGGTGACTGCTCAGTGACTACAGCGCAAACGCTGTGATCGGTGCGCACCTACGCTGCGGTCACCCGAACTTCCTCGCGCCCCTTCCCGCGGTACTGCTCCAGATCGACGCCGCGCAGTTCGACCACGCGCTTGTAGTCGACGCTGCCGACCTTCCAGTACCTCGTGACGCTCACGCCAGCGCCGCACTCACGAGGATGCGCCGCCAGCGACACCAGAGCGGCCTTGGCGCGATCAAGCGCTTCGTCTGATGCCGTGGCAGCCTGCTTGGCCTGCGCGTAGTCCTGGGCCGCTTTAGCCCAAGCCGCATCGTCACGCTGCACCGTATCCGCATCGACCAGCGGCGGTGGTGTGTCAGTGTCCAGGAACACAGCGAACGAATCCCACGCCTGGCGGATCAAGTCGGCCGCCGCCGGCTCGGGCTCTATGACCCGGAGCAGCCCGATCTGACCGTCGAACACCCATAGGTGTGATTGACGTGCGCCGCTCACCATGAGCTGGTGCTGAATCTGCGCACCGTAGTACGCCGGTACCGCGCCGGCTGCCACCGAACGCCACAACGACGACTGTTGGCCGCGCACGGGGCACTTGATCTCGACCACGAGTTCGCCGTCAAGCGTGATCCCGTCCAGGCTGGCCGAGTACGCGCCATCCTGCAACACCAGCGGTTGCATCACATGCCCTGTCTCGACCTCGTAGGCGTGGCGCGCCACAGGTTCGAGCGCTGTGCCATGGCGCATCGCCGCGTTCGCCTCGGGTTCGGCCCGGCCGGTCTTCAGCAGCCAGAGCTGGTAGGGCGTCACCCAAGGGCTGATGCCCAGCACTGCTGGGGTCTCTGAGGCATTGCGCAGGCCGCGCCGGTAGGCATGCCACTCGGGGCTGCCTTGAACGAGTTGGACGATCTGGCTCATGCTGCGGCCCTCCGCTTCTCGAGCGAGCGCACCACGCGCAGGTAGTCTGCGACCAGGATCTCGGCCACATCAGTGACACCGAAGTACTCCAGCACGCGAGCAAGCTCCACGTGTACTTCTCCGGCCAGCCGCCGGATCGTCTGTTGCTGAGACTTGCTGATCGCCTTGCCGGCCGGCAACGCCGGGGCAGGTGTTGCAGCCGGTGGGGCAGGGGGCTCGGCCTGGTTGTCATTGGCGGCGGGCTCGGTGCCGATCTGCGGCAGGTCCTCGCCCGCATAGATGTACAGCCCCAGGCCGTGCAGCGCGATGGCCTTGACCAGGCAGCGCTGGATGCTGGTGTTGATGTCGAACGCCGTCGGCGCGAGCAGCGGGCGGTTGCGCCCGTCCAGCACCGGATGGATCTGGCTCAGGCAAACGCCCTGCACCGTGACCGCGACCTCGACGAAGAAGCCGGTCTCCGTCATCAAGTAGGGCAGGCCGCCGAACCGCCGCACCTCCCAGGAGGCAGCGGGGTCGGCCAGGCGCAACTGCGCCACGGCAAACGGCCAGCTCAGGTAGGCAAAGCCGCCCTTCTTCTCGATGTGCTCGGACACGTTGATGGCGCTCAGGCGCGCGAAGTGATTGATGGACTCGGACATGATGTGAACTCCAAGGTGATGGACAAATGAAAGCGCCCGGTGAACACAGGGTTCAACCGGGCGCGAGATGGGCCGAAAAAGTGGGCCCGAAGGGTGGCGACGTTTACTTTTCTTGTCCCCCAAACCTCGCCAGAACAGGACTTGTTTTTGGTACCCGGGTACTGCGTGAACTTCAGGCCGCCAGCGCGTCCGCTGGGGCCTGTACTGCTGCCGCGACATCTGTCGGCTTTGGCAGCAGGTAGTCGGCCGCTCGCTGGGCCTGTGAGGCCGCAGCGAAGATCAGCCGCTTGTCGTTGCGCAGCGCCGCCAGCCAGCTCGCGATGTAGCTCGCGTGCTGTAGCTGGCCAGGCAGACCGCAGTGGTTGGTCAGGAAGGCAGACCCCATCTCCGCGATGAGCTCCTCGAACGCATACGCGTCGATGCCGTGGCGCCGGCCCAGGGGCCGGTGGCAGCGGTCGGGGTGACCGGTCCAGTGCGTGAGTTCATGCAGCGCCACGCCGTAGTAGTCGGCAGCCGAGGTGAAGGCGCTGGTCGGCGGCATCTGGATCAGGTCTTCACTGGGCGAGTAGAAGGCGCGGGCGCCGCCATGGCGCAGGGTGGCACCGGAGGCATGCAGCAGGCTGTCGGCCGCAGCGCAGGGGTCCCAGCTCGCAGCATCAGGCACCGCGGGCGCCAGCGTGATGCCGTCGATCTGGTCGACATTG
>JANNWF010000241.1:0-2295 GCA_031408455.1 Pseudoxanthomonas sp.
GCCATGCGCGCGGCGTTGATGCCGACCACGCCGCCGCCGATCACCAGCACTTCGGCCGGCACGACACCGGGCACACCGCCGAGCAACACGCCTGATCCGCCCTGCGCTTTTTCCAGCGCGTGCGCGCCGGCTTGAATCGACATACGGCCAGCGACTTCACTCATCGGTGCCAGCAGCGGCAAGCCGCCCTTGCGGTCAGTCACCGTCTCATACGCAATCGCCGTGCAGCCCGACTTCACCAAGGCGGCGGTCTGATCCGGATCGGGGGCCAGATGCAAATAGGTATAAAGAACCTGACCCTCACGTAGCATCGCGCACTCGACCGGCTGCGGCTCTTTCACCTTGATGATCATCTCGGCACGCGCAAAGATCTCGGCCGCGGTCTCAACGATCTGCGCGCCCGCCTTCTCATACATTTCGTCAGTCAATCCGATTGACTTGCCGCCGCTGCGCTGCACCAGCACCTGATGACCGTGGCCAATCAACTCGCGCGCGCCCGCCGGAGTCAGGCCGATGCGGTATTCGTGGTTCTTGATCTCTTTGGGGACGCCGACAAGCATGGCTGCGCTCTCGTTGTGGGTGGCTTAGCTGGATAGATCAGCGGGACGTCGGATCGACGCTCGGGGCGGGCATTATCCCGCGTCTTTCAACCCCGCGCAGTGGCTTGCACCGTTGAATAAACTTTACAACATGCGTTGGCCTATCGCATTCTCGCCCACAATTCGCGCGTCGGCGTTCAATATCTGGTAGCAGTGGCACCCGTGCCGGCCGAGTCGCGGCGAGCACTCAAGGAGACTTCGCAATCGATGGACGTGGGGGCTCGACTGCAGGCCATTCGCAAAGCCAAGGGCTTGAGTCAGCGCGAGCTAGCCAAGCGCGTCGCGGTGACCAACAGCACCATCTCGCTGATCGAGCAGAACAAAGTCAGCCCGTCGATCGGCTCCTTGAAGAAAGTGCTGGATGGCATTCCGATCTCCCTCGGCGATTTTTTCACCCTGGGTGTCGAGCCAGTCGCCGACAACGGCCCGTTCTACGCAAGCGACGCCCAGCCCGATCTGGGTAGCGCGGATTTGCACTATTTTCTGATCGGCCAACACCATCGCGGCCGGCAAATGTGCATCTTGCGCGAGGTAATGCCGCCCGGCGCCGACACCGGCCTCGATATGCTCAAACATGCCGGCGAAGAAGGTGGCGTGGTGATGCAAGGCCGCGTCGAGATCACCATCGGCGAACAGGTGCGCGTATTGATGGCAGGCGAAGGCTACTACTTTGATAGCCCGACCCCGCACCGCTTCCGCAATGTCGGCGACGACACCGCGATCATCATCAGCGCCAGTACACCTCTCACTTTTTGATCGCAGGATTTCCACCGATGCCCAGCTTTTTGAGTCGTGACCAGTGGCAAGCCAAGGCAGCGGCACTGACGTGGCGGACCCAAGCATTCATCGATGGTCGCCACGTTGATGCATTCGATGGCCGCACCTTCGACTGCATCAGTCCTATCGATGGCCGGGTGTTGGCGCAGGTCGCGCGCTGCGCTGCAGAAGACGTCGAGCGCGCAGTGCGCGCTGCCCGCCGCGCGTTCGATGCCGGCCGCTGGTCCGACGCCGCTCCCGCACAGCGAAAACGCGTGCTGCTGCGCTTCGCCGACTTGCTGGAACAGCACACGCAGGAATTGGCGCTGCTCGAAACCCTCGACATGGGCAAGCCAATTCGTGACAGCGTGCAAGTGGACGTTGCAGCAGCGGTAAGGTGCATGCGCTGGACCGCTGAAGCCATCGACAAGGTCTATGACCAGATCGCACCCACCGGTCGCGATGAGCTGGGGCTGATTACGCGTGAACCTTTGGGTGTGATCGCCGCCATCGTTCCCTGGAATTTCCCGCTGCTGATGGCCGCATGGAAAATCGCGCCGGCGCTGGCGACCGGCAATTCGGTGATTTTGAAGCCCTCTGAGAAATCACCTTTGACGGCATTGCGAATCGCCGAATTGGGCAGCGAGGCCGGTTTGCCAGCAGGCGTGTTCAATGTCTTGCCGGGCTTCGGTGCCGACGCGGGCGAACCGCTGGCCTTGCACATGGATGTCGATGGGATTGTCTTCACTGGCTCCACCGCTGTTGGCAAGCACCTACTGCAGTGCGCTGGGCGTTCGAACATGAAGCGTGCCTTCATGGAGTGCGGTGGCAAGAGTCCCAATCTGGTCTTCGCGGATGCGCCGGACCTGGCCGTCGCCGCCGAAGCTGCTGCCAGCGGCATCT
Organism: Pseudoxanthomonas sp.; assembly: GCA_031408455.1. Lineage (GTDB taxonomy): Bacteria > Pseudomonadota > Gammaproteobacteria > Xanthomonadales > Xanthomonadaceae > JANNWF01. The sequence goes on from JANNWF010000241.1 coordinate 2,259, forward strand.
TCTACAACCAAGGCGAGGTCTGCACTGCCGCATCGCG
>JANNWF010000242.1:0-7969 GCA_031408455.1 Pseudoxanthomonas sp.
GGAGCGGGGGTGAAGCGGGGCTGGGGGCTGGGGAAGCAGCGCTCTTCCAATGTAGGGGTGCTTGCGCAGCGCTTGTAGCAGCGGAGCTTGCTCCGCTGCCCTTCGCCAAATTGCCCACGGCGATTGCCCAAAACGCGAAAGGCCCGCTTTTGGCGGGCCCTTCACTTGCACTACTTCACCGCCGAACCACTCAGGCCACGAACAGCGCCTTCATCTTCTTCAGCGCATTGGCTTCGATCTGGCGAATTCGCTCGGCCGACACGCCGTACTCATTGGCCAACTCTTGCAAGGTGATCTTGCTGTCGTCGTCCAACCAGCGCCGGCGGATGATGTCGCGCGAGCGACTGTCGAGTTTGCTCAGACCTTCACGCAGCAGATCAAGCTGGTTGTGGTCGTCGTCATCTTGGGCATATACCAAGGACGGGTCGGCACCTTCTGAGCGCAAAAACGCGGTCGGGGCGGGCGGCGCGTTGTCATCATCGTCGGGGGCATCGAAACCGATGTCGCGACCTGACAAACGTGACTCCATCTCCAGCACTTCGGCCACGGGCACATTGAGGTCGGCGGCGACTTTTTGCACTTCGGCGTGATTCATCCAGCCCAAGCGCTTCTTGCTCTTGCGCAGGTTGAAGAACAGCTTGCGCTGCGCCTTGGTGGTGGCGACCTTGACGATGCGCCAGTTGCGCAAGATGAACTCGTGCATCTCGGCGCGAATCCAATGCACCGCAAAGCTGACCAAGCGAACGCCCTGATCGGGATCGAAGCGTTTGACGGCTTTCATCAGGCCGATATTGCCTTCCTGCACCAGATCGCCCATCTGCAGGCCATAGCCGCTGTAGCCGCGCGCCACGTGCACCACAAAGCGCAAATGGGCGAGCACCAGCCTACGGGCCGAGGACAGATTTTCGCTTTCCAGAAAATCGCGCGCCAACGCCTGCTCTTCTTCAAGCGTCAGCACCGGAATTCGGTTTACCGCACCGATATACGCATCCAGCGATCCGATGGCACTCGGAATCGGCAGATTATTGGCCACTAAGGCGTGTGTCATTGCAGTCTCCATGCGCGCAAGTTTAGCAGTCTGCCCATGTGAGTGCTAAACGTGGTGTGAAGTTCCCTTTTCATCGATCAACGCTTGCGGGGCCAAGTGATGCCGATATGAGGAACGGTTCTTACCGCGCGGTCGGCCCGGTCTCAAACCCATCGCTGAACAGCGGTCCGATCAAGGCGACGGCGCGTTCTGCGTGGACGATCCCGTGGCCGAAGACGGCGTTGGGGACTAGACTGCCTAGAAATCCACCGCAGGATTGAGCGCTCAGTTGCGGGCGGGCGCTGGCGCGTAGCAGGGCTTCAACTGCTTCCGGATTACCGCGCAAGCGCGGTTCGGCACTCATCAGTAGCGCGGCCGCGCCGGCAACGTGTGGGCCCGCCATGCTGGTGCCATTTTTCGTGCCATAGCTGCCTCCGCGCACGCTGGAGCGAATGCTGACACCGGGCCCGCTTATGTCGGGCTTGAGGATGAAACTCACGCCATCGACCGTCGCTGGCCCGCGGCTTGAGAAACCGGCAATGAGATCGTTGCTGTCGCTTGCCCCAACCGTGAAGCTCGATGGATATGGCCCCGGCGCAGTGTTGATGCTGCCGCAGCCCGAGCCGCTATTGCCGGCCGATACCACCACGAGAATCCCCGCCGTGCGCAGGTTGTCGACGGCTTCCTCAAGTATGCCGACGGTCGTGCAACCCTCGGAGGGCGGACAGCCCCACGAGTTATTGATGACGTGGGGTGCGCGGCCAGGGTCGGGGTTGTTACCGGCGAGATCGGTCGGCGCCAGAAACCATTGCAGGCATTCGAGGTAAGTGGCTGGCGTACCGTCGCCATTCTCCATGTTGCGACAACCGATCCAGCGCGCGGCGGGTGCCACACCAATCTGATTGGCGGCGCCATCGTCACCGACCATGCTGCCCATCGTGTGGCTGCCATGACCATCGTCGTCGCAGGGCGCTGTGCTGTCGAGCCCGCACACATTGCTGCCGCCGTTAATCAGGGCGTGGATGGCGTCATGCCAGTGGTAATTGTGATCCGCGACGCTGCCATTCCAACCGCGATAGGCGCTGCGCAAGGCCGGGTGGTCCCACTGATAGCCGGTGTCCTGACCGGCGACAACAACGCCTTGGCCGCGAATTCCGCGCGCCCACAAGGCGGGCGCGCCGACGCGTTGCACGCCCCATTCGATCGCGTTGGGAACGCGGCTGGCCGTGGGCAATGCGGGTGGCAGCTGTTGGCGCAGGGTCGGATTGGCGTTGATCCGTCGCACCTCGGGCAAGGCAGCGAGTTGCTCGAGCGTCGCGCTATCCACGCGCGCCCAGATTGCGTTGACGATCCAGAATGGGCGGTGTTCGATGCCGCCTTTGCGCAGCAAGCTCAGCGCATCGGCTTGAGCATTCATCGCGGCGGCTCGCAACTGCGCGACTACCGTTGCCACCTTCGACTCGAAGCTCAGGTTTGGCGGGATGCCCGGACGCTCATGGTTCGTCTCGAACTCAATGATGACTTCAACCGACTTGCCAGCGGCAATCGGTTGCCGCAGCGAAGCATCGATCTCGGCGGCATGGACCGTCGAGGCTGCCAGGCCGCTGCCGAGCAGCAGAAGCAAGGCGAAAAAATAGGGCATAGCAAATGGGTGATGGCTTTCCATGGGCGCGAGCTTAGCTCAGACCAGTTCTATTGCCTTCTAGCCCTGCACTTGCAAGTCCGCTCGCGCCGGCAACCGCCAATCAATCGGCACTAGCCCACGCCCACTCAACCAACGGTTGGCCGCGCTGAAATGTCCGCAACCAACAAATCCGCGATGCGCCGACAGCGGCGACGGATGGGTGCTGCGCAGGACGCAATGCTGGCGGCCGATCATCGCGCCCTTCTTCTGCGCGTATGCACCCCACAGCATGAACACCAAACCCTCGCGCTCAGCAGCCAGTCGCTGCACCACCGCGTCGGTGAATTCCTCCCAGCCGCGACCGGCGTGGCTGCCAGGTTTGCCGTCTTCCACGGTCAACACCGAATTCAACAACAACACGCCTTGCTTTGCCCAGGGCAAAAGACAGCCATGATCGGGACGACCGCCAGCAAAGGCGGCGGCACCGAGGTCACGGGTGATCTCATTGAAGATGTTGACCAGCGAAGGCGGCGCGGCGATGCCGGGGCGAACCGAAAAGCACAGCCCATGCGCTTGGCCGGCACCGTGGTAGGGATCTTGCCCAAGGATCACCACTTTCACGTCTGCAAACGGAGTGGCGTCGAGGGCAGCAAAGATGTCGCTGCTGGCAGGATAAATGCGTTTGCCAGCGGCCTTTTCCTCGCGCAGGAAGGTCGACAACGCAGTCATCGCTTGGCTGTCGAACAGATCGCCTAGACGAGACTTCCAAGACGCTTCAAGTCGAACGCGATCCGTTTGGATCGCGCTAGGGTTGGGCGTTTCCGCCGTCATCGCTCTAAGGTTTGCTGGCTGTCCCGGCCACGCGGTCGCGCATCAGGCGGCCTGTGCGCAGCTGAAACACCAGTTTGGTAATCAACAGGCGTTCCTCGATGGGCTTCTCGACCAGATCGTTGGCACCCAAGCGCAGCAGCTTCGATTGATTGGCGGGATTGTCGTCACCGGTCATCACCAGGATCGGCATTTGCGCTTTGCTGTAGCCAAACTGGCCACGCACGTGCTCGAGCAGGTCGTGCCCGGTCATGCCGCCCTTCAAATAAACGTCGGTCAGGATGATGTCGGGACCTGGCACTTTGCCCTGCGCCTTGGCGGTTTCAAGGTGGGCCAGCCCATCCTCCACACTGCTGACGTGGATGACGGTCAAGCCGTGCTTTTCCATCATGCGGCGAGTGGCCATCGCCACCACCCGACTGTCTTCGACGTACAGCACTTCACCGCCGCCGCTGGTGTCCGGGCGAATGTAGCCACGAATGAAGGCCGTCAGCGCGCCAAAGCCCAGTGACTTGTCGAAGTAGTCGGTAATGTCATCACTGAAACTGCGTTGGACCAAACGTTCCTGCACGTCGCCGGAAACAGCGATGATCGGAATGTAGGCTTGCGGCGCGTGCTCGCGAATGAAATGTGCCAGTTCCATTCCATCCATGTCGGGCAGTCGCAACGCCATGGTCACCAAATCAACCACTCCGTCCTGCAAGGCTTGCTTGGCATCGGCACCGCTTTCGCAGGACAGCACGGTGACGCCTGGCACGTCCTTGATAAGCAGTTGCTCGATCAGGCGGCGAACCACCTTTGAGCCGTCAACCACCATCACGCGCGGAGTTTCGGAGGTGACGTGGCGGGTAATCGTCGGCGCGCTCATTCTGATCCCTCCGTGCTCGCCGCCAATCGCAGATGGTGGCCGACTGCCAACCAAGCGCCCAACCATCCCAAGGCGACCGCTGCAAAAACTGTCACCAGCGCATGGTCGAATCCAATCCCTCGGGCGCTGAAGCTGCCGGCATACTCGGCGACTAGATCAGCCACTGGCGCGGCCAGTGCACGTTGCAGAATCGCAGCGATGGCGATTGCCAACAGTCCGGCCAGCGCGCCGTAGCACGCGCCCAAGTACACGAATGGCCGGCGAATGAAGCCGCCGGACGCACCGAGCAGGCGTACCGTGGCGATCTCAGCCGCACGATCTTGGATATCGAGTCGCACCGTGTTTCCGACCACCAGCAGTACTCCCAACCCCAGCAGCATGGCTGCCACTGCGGTAACACGCTGACCCAGCGTCAGCCACGCCCCCAAGCGTCGTCGCCATTCTGCATCGTGCTGAACAAATTCGACTTCTGGCAGTGCGCGCAAGCGCTCGGCAAGGGCCGTATCGTCAGCATTTGCAGCGGGTTCTACCAGCGCTACGAATGGCAAAGGATTGTAGTCCAAAACATCCAGCGTCCCGCCCAGCGCGTCCAGTTCGCGCAGTTCGTTCAAGCCGTCCTCCGGCGAGCGCAGCGCAATGGCGGCAACGGCGGGGTCGGCGCTCCAGTGTTTTGCCCATGCATGCACTGCGTCAGCTTGCGTGTCGGTACTGAGAAAGACGGCCACTTCACGTGATTCACGCAGTGAGCCGGAAAATCGCTGCAACTCGCCCAGGACCAGTGCCAGACACAGCGGCAACGCCATCGCCACGCCCATCACGCCTACCGTCATCGCGGTGGCGGCAGGTCGCTTGGCGAGTCGGCCCAGGCTCGCGGTCAGACTCATGGCATGCGCGTCGAGCCACGCAGAAAAGCGCGGTGCAGGCGTCGACGGGGTCGTCGAAGTGTTCATTGGGCGACATCCTCCACCCCAGTTTCGTCCGCCAGCGCGTCGTCGGTCCGGATGTCATCAATCCGGATGTCATCGATCAACCTGCCGTGATCGAGCACCAACACCCGCCGCCGCATCTTCCGCACCAAGTGCAGATCGTGACTGGCGACCAGCACGGCCGTGCCGCGGCTTGGCAGGGTCGAGAACAGGGTCATCACTTCTTCGGCGAGCTGGGGGTCGAGATTGCCGGTCGGCTCATCGGCGACCAACAAGTCCGGCCGTGAAACCAGCGCACGCGCAATGCCAACGCGTTGTTGTTCGCCGGTCGACAACATGATCGGGAAGTCGCCCTCACGTTCGGCCAAGCCCAACGGTTGCAGCACTTCACGCACTCGCGGCGCGATCTCAGTGCGGCGCATACCGGCGATCAACAGCGGCAAGGCGACATTGTCGAACACGCTGCGATCTGTCAGCAGGCGATGATCCTGAAACACCACACCCAAGCGGCGGCGATGTCGCGCCACCGCGCTGCCACGCAGGCGAGCCAGATCACCGCCATCGAACACCACTCGCCCGCTGGTTGGGCGGTCACTCATATGGATCAGGCGTAGCAAGGTGCTCTTGCCGGCGCCGGAATGGCCGGTGACAAACGCCATCTCGCCGGCGTCGATTGAAAAATTCACTTCGTCCAACCCGCACATGCCACCCGGATAACGCTTGCCAACGCCTTCAAAGCTGAGCAGGGTTGAACTCATTGGGCGTGGCTCCGCGGCCAAATGTTGATACCAAGCGCGTGTGCGTTGTGGGTCATTTGATCAGACTGTTCAAGTCGAAAATGGGCAACAGGATGGCCAGCACAATAAACAGCACGACGCCACCAATCAGCAAGATGACCGCCGGCCCCAATGCCGCCATGCTCATTCCCAGCGCGGCATCCAGCTCGCGTTCCTGGTGATCGGCCGCTTCAGCAAGCATGGCGTCCAAACGCCCGGAAATCTCGCCGCTTTGAATCAGTCGCACCGCGATCGGCGGAAACTGCTTGGTCTCGGCCAGCGAGCGCGCAAAGCCGCGGCCTTCGCGCACCCGCTGTGCGACTTGGTTTAGCGCGCGTTTGAGCGGCTCAATCTGGACGACGTTGGCAGCGATGCTGATCGCTTCCAACAGCGGTACCGCGCTGGCCGTGAGCAGAGACAAAGTGCGCGCGAACCGGCTGGTATCGACAGCGCGAAGCAGCGGTCCAACCAATGGCAAGCGCAACAAGCCAGCTTGAAAGCGCTCGCGCAGCTGTGGCTGCCTGAAGGCAAAAAAGCCAATCACGCCAAGTAGCAAGGCCGCCAGCAAAATCCAGCCGCCGTAGTCACGCAGCGTGTTGGAGATCGCGATCAAGATGCGTGTCGCCAGCGGCAAGGTCTTGCCGAATTGGGCAAACACGCCGGTGATTTGCGGCACCACGTAAACCATCAACCCGGTCACCACCGCCAGCGCCACCAAGCTCAGCAAGATGGGATAGGTCAGCGCCAGCAACACGCGTTGGCGCAAAGCATCGCGGGATTCGGCGTAGTCGGCCAAGCGGCGCAACACCTGATCCAAGCGCCCGGCCGACTCGCCCGCCGCAATCGAGGTGCGGAACAAGGCCGGAAACGCCTGTGGGTGCTCGGCCAACGCCGCCGCCAACGAGCTGCCCTCCATGACGCGGGAGCGCAACGCAACCACCAACGCGCGCATCCGCCCCTCGCTGCCCTCGGCCAATGCCGCCAGCGACTCATCAATTGGCAGGCCGCTGCCAACCAAGGTCGCTAGTTGCCGAGCGAACAGCGCGAGTTGCGCACTCCCCAAGCCACCGCCGATGCCACCACTGCGCGCAGCGCCTTCTCGCACCGCTTGCACGGAAAGGGGATTCAAGCCGCGCTCGCGCAGGCTGCCACGCGCGGCACGCGGTGTATCGGCCTGCATTACCCCGGTCTGGGTGCGGCCGTCGGCGTCGAGCGCTTGATATTCAAAGGCGGGCATAGGCGGAGTGTAAGCCCGAACATTTCATGAGGTCGCGGGGAAATGCCCGGCAACCTTTGTCTCACAGGGGATTGCTGACATTTGACGCTCCAAACAAATTCTCCGCCCACATTTCCCCGCTGGCGCGGCCCTCACTTGGTCTTTGCGGCAATCGCTGCGTTGCGCCTCGCCGCAATGGGCCCGCCATTCCGGCTCGTTGCGCCTTGCGCTTGCCGCAAAGCCGCTCGGAGTGAAACTCCGCGTAGCGGCGCAGCCGCCGAACGTGATCATCCGCGCCCCCTCATGAAATGTTCGGGCGAGGCGCAACCCTTGCCCGAGTGAGTGGGCAGGCTCAGACTCACGTGCTTTCCTCCTCGACCCGGCCCATCGCAATGCCCGCAGCGCACGTTCTGGTCGTGGACGACGAGCCTGACATCCGTGCGATGGTCAAGGACATCCTCGAAGACGAAGGCTATCGGGTCGATGTCGCGGCCAATGCGGCGGCGGCGCGAGCGGCGCTTGCGGAAGTGACGCCAGACCTAGTGCTGTTGGATATCTGGATGCCGCACACCGACGGCATCGCCCTGTTGCGTGAGTGGTCGCAGGGCGCCGGACTGCCCTGTCCGGTGGTGATGATGTCGGGTCATGGCAATGTCGAGACCGCGGTGGAAGCCACTCGACTGGGTGCCTACGACTTCATCGAG
>JANNWF010000243.1:0-17514 GCA_031408455.1 Pseudoxanthomonas sp.
CTATGCCGGAGGTCCCTGCCCCTCAACTCGTCATTCCGGCGAAGGCCGGAATCCACTCGCCTGGCCTCGCAGCTGGGTTGTGGATTCCGGCGTTCGCCGGAATGACGGTGAGGTGAGTTGAATTGCGCATGTCGGAGGCCCTGACCCTCAGCTCGTCATTCCGGCGAAGGCCGGAATCCACTCGCCTGGCCTCGCAGCTGGATTGTGGATTCCGGCGTTTGCCGGAATGACGGTGAGCTAAGTTGGTACCGACCCGAATCCACTTGACCCTGCCGAGCGGATCCGACTCGGTCCAGCCGAAGCGCTTGGACATCAGCTTGAGTACGGCACATCCGCCAGCAACGCCGACACCACGTCATGCGCGCTGCGACCCTGCGCTTCAGCGGCGAAACTTAGCAGCAAGCGATGCCGCAACACCGGCATTGCCAGAGCCTGCACATCCTCCCGCGTCGCCGCCAAACGACCATGCAGCAGCGCGCGCGCTTTCGCACACAGCACCAGCGCTTGACCCGCGCGCGGACCAGCACCCCAGCGCACCCATTCCTTGATTGCTGGCAAGGCACTCAGCTGCGGCCGCGAGGCGCGCACCAAACGATTGATCCACGCCAACAAATCGCCGCTGACATGCACTTCCCGCACCAACTTCTGTAACGCCAGTACATCGTCGGCACTCATCACCGCCTGTGCCAGATCGCCGCTGCGCCCCGTGGTGTGGGCAAGGATGGAGCGCTCCTCGGCCTCACTCGGATACTCGACCAAGATGTGCAACAAAAAGCGATCCAATTGCGCTTCGGGCAATGGGTAAGTGCCGGCTTGCTCCAGCGGATTCTGCGTCGCCAAGACGAAGAACGGCTTGGGCAAAAGATGCGTCGTGCCGGCGTAACTGATGGTGCCTTCTTGCATCGCTTCCAGCAGCGCGGATTGGGTCTTCGGCGGAGTACGATTGAGCTCGTCGGCCAGCAGCAGGTTGGTAAACACTGGCCCCGGCTGGAACTTGAAATAGCGCTTACCGGTGCCGTGTTCTTCTTCCAGAATCTCGGTGCCGATGATGTCGCTGGGCATCAGGTCCGGAGTGAACTGCACGCGTCGGAAGTCCAACTGCACGGCGCGACCCAATGCGCGAATCAGCAAGGTCTTGCCTAAGCCCGGCACGCCTTCAAGCAGTGCGTGGCCGCCGGCCAGCAGCGCCACCAGCAATTGTTCGACCACGGCCTCTTGGCCGACGACCTCGGCGGCAATCGACTGGCGCAGCGCTGCGATTCCGGCCAGACGTGTCGCGACCTCCGCTTCGGTCAGCGCGGGTGATTCATTAGCGCTCATGAGAGGTACGGCGCGATATTGGAGGGCCGCGCTCCCGCGCGGCTGCTTCTCGCGCTCGTCGAAGAGTAGCGCCGCGGGAGCGGTGCCCTCCAAAAAACAGTACGCAGCACGTGCATCAGGCGCTGATCGCATAAATCATGATGTTGACCGCGAGCTTGGTGTTGTCCTCGGCCAGCCAGCGCTTGTTGCGCCAGTCGTAATCCCATTCGCATCCGTAATCCTTGTTGCTGTAGAGCACGCCCAAGCGGCCATCGATCTCGATGCCTTTGAGGTAGTCATGAATCAGATCATCGCCCCAGCCGTTCAACTCGAACGCGGTCGGCGGTGGTCCATCGAGGGCGAAAAAACTGGAATAGATCGGATGTTGATTGGACAGTTTTCGCAAGCCATCGCGCCCAAATAGGCGCGCCATCTCCGCCTCAAACGAACGCGCAAACAAGCCGTCGATATCGTGATTGCAGTCATCCACGAACACAAAGCCACCATTTTTCACATAACGCTCGAAATTGCGTCGCTCCTGCGGATTGAACTCGACCAGTTTGTGCCCGGCCAGATAACAAAACGGCGCGTCCAACATGCGCGGATCCGCCAACGGCAGGACGTGCTCCTGCGGGTCGATGCGCAACTGCGTGTATTGCAGCAGCGAGTCGAGCAGGGTCGTGGGCATACGTTGATCGACATCCCAGTCACCCGACTCATACATGAGGCGGGTGAACCAGAAGTCGAAGCGGCCATCGCTGGCGTGTGCCTGACGCACGCTGGGTGCCAGCGCCGCCAAAAGCGACGCCGCACCCAGCTTCAAGATGTCGCGTCGCTGCATCCGGAAAAGGCCGCCCGCTTAAACCGCGTCCGACAACGAGGTAAAGGTGAAGTCACGCACCTTCATCGACGGGACCTTCAACAACAAACCGCCGCGGCCACCGCCGTCCAGACGCACCGATTTACCCAGCGCCTCGATGTTGTTCAACATGATCACTGGCGACTCGTTGAAGCGGAAGTTCTTCACCGGATATTTGATCTCGCCATCCTCGATGTAGAACGTGCCATCTCGCGTTAAGCCAGTCAGCAACATGGTCTGCGGATCGACCAAGCGGATGTACCACGTGCGGGTGAGCAACACACCACGCTTGGTGCCCTTGATCAATTCCTCAGTCGTGGCTTCGCCGCCTTCCATGATGATGTTGCCGGGCTGGCCGACCGCCTGCTTTTCCTTCTCCTTGGCCCAGAAGCGCGAGTACTGCAGATACTCGACCACGCCCTTGTTGACGATCTGGGTTTTCGTGCGCGCCAAGCCTTCCTGATCCCAGGCCGGCACCGGAACATCGGTGTCCCACGGGTCGGAATACATGTTGACGCGTTCGTCGAAGACCTTTTCGCCGATTCGATTGCCGCCGCCCTTCTTGGTCAGAAAGCTCCGGCCCTCGTCAGCTTGCCGCGCATCGAATCCGAACATCATGAAGCTGATCAGCCCGGACGCGGCTTCGGGTTCCAAGATAACGGTGTACTTGCCCGGCTCCAGCGCCTTGGCCTCGGCCGATCCCTTGGCCTTGCTGATGGCGGTCTTGATGCTGCGCTTGGCATCGAATTTCGCCACATCGGCCACATTGCTGCCGACCCAGCCCGAACCGCGCTCGTCCTCGGTGCGCACGGTGCAGGTCAGGTCCGCCGAGGTGACTTTTTGGTAGCCGAAATTGCCCTTGCTATTGGCGGTGGCGACAAAGCCATTCGAGTTAACGAAATAGCCCGCCGCCACCAGCTTGTCAGCGCGACACGGCTCAATGCAGTCCGCCGCCACTTGGGCGCGGAACTCCGGCGTGATCTCGGCGGTGGCTTCGATGTAGGACTTGCTGGCGGTGTAGGTTTGCTTCTCGATCACTGACATGAATTCGGGATTTTCCGGCGCCAACTTAGCCAGCTCTTCGGCGCGCCGCACCACCCGTTCAAGGGCTGCGTCATCGAATTCACCGATGGTCGCGGTGCCGAGTTTCTTGCCATAGGAGACGGTGACCGCGAGCGTGCAGTCCTGCACTTCGCCACTGGTCGACACACTGTTGCGAGCGAAACGGATGTTGCCGTCGGTGGCACCGAACAGGTTAGCGCTGCATTCGTCGGCTTTGGACAGCTTGATCACCTTGTCCAGGATGGCCTTGGCTTCGGCTTCATTGAAAAGCGTCATGGTCGTTCTTCCTTAACCGAGATTGCGGGCAGTGTTGATGACATTGATGCCGTTGAATCGCGCCGTAGCCGATCCATGCGACACCGCTGAAGACTGCGAGGGTTGACCCTTGCCATCGAAGAACGAACCGTTGTGGCGGTAGTCACGCTCGTCGCAAATGGCGGCGCAGGCATTCCAGAACTCGGGCGTGCGAATTTGATAGGCCACGTCTTCGATCTGCTCGGTGATCTTGCCGTCTTTGATTTCAAAGAAAAGCTGGCCACCGAACTGCGCGTTGTAACGCTGCTGATCGATCGAGAACGAACCATCACCAACGATGTAGATGCCATCTTTCACGTCGGCGATCATCTCGTCGGGAGTGAGCTTGTCCTTGCCCGCTTGCAGCGAAACATTGGCCATGCGTTGGAACTGCACGCTGGACCAGGAATCGGCATAACAGCAGCCGTGCGATTCCTTCTCACCCAAGATGCCGACTTGATCGCGGATGGCTTGATAGTTAACCAGCACGCCGTCCTTGATGATGTCCCACTGCTTGGTCTTCACACCTTCGTCGTCATAGCCGACGTTGCCCAAGCTCAGCGGCTGCGTTTTGTCAGCAAAAATGTTGACCCGCTCACTGCCGTACTGGAAGGTTTTCGACTTCCACTTATCCAAGGTGGCAAAACTCGTCCCCGCGAAATTGGCCTCGTAGCCGAGCACACGATCAAGCTCGGTCGGATGGCCGACCGACTCATGAATGGTCAGCCACATGTGCGCCGGATCCAGCACCAAGTCGTACTTGCCCGGCTTGACCGATTTGGCCTTCAGCTTGAGCTTGGCCTGCGCCGCCGCCGCTTTGGCGTCTGCGACCATGTCATACGACGACGAATAACCGACCACGCCGCCCGGCATCGCGATCCGGCCTTCACTGGTGGGCTCCAAATACTCGTAGCCCATGCCCATTGGCGATGACAGTCCATCGCGACTGCGGAACTTGCCGCTAGCCTTGTCAATGGCGGTGGCCGTCATCGGTGCCCAGATGCGGTGGATGTCCTGATCGATGTAGGAGCCATCGGTAGAGGCGAAATACTTCTGTTCGTTGACCAGGAACAGGGTCGAATTGACGAAATTGGCACCGGCATTGATCGCCGCCGCGTTGACCGCCAGCAGCAGCTCGACCTTGTCCTTGATCGGCACCTCCATCGCGTTCTTCTTGATCGGCGTCGCCCAACTCACTTCGCCCACGCCTTTCACCGCCGCCAGTTCCACCGGCGTGGTTTGCAGACGCGAATTGGCTTTCGCAATAGTCACCGCCTGCTTGGCGGCGCGCGCCACGCTGTCGGGCTTTAGCGAATTGGTGGCCGCAAAACCCCAGGTGCCATTGGCCAACACACGGATGCCGACGCCGGTCGATTCGGTGTTGACGACGTTCTCGACTTTGTCCTCGCGTGTCACCACAAATTGATTCAAGTAACGACCAATTCGGACATCGCAGTAAGTAGCCCCCGCCTCCTTCGCCGCCGCCAGCGCCACATCGGCCAAGCTGCGCTTCAAAGTCAACGCAAGTTTTTCACTCAACACTTCAGCCGCGATAACCCGGGTGTAAGCCGGCAACAACAACGCCCCGGCCCCGAGGCCAGACAAGGTAACAAAGGTACGACGGTCCATGATTCACTCCGGAAGCAGGGTTTGGCTGACGCGAGGCCGCCGGCGCTCAGCACGCAGAAGCACTCACGCAAGAACGAAGCCGCGACAGCAATCCAACCACTAGCGCGCTGGCCCTGCATGGTGGCCGCATCGGCGGCCTGCGGCATGTGACGAATGGCATGGATTGGGGAATTTGTGCGCATCGCCTTTTGGGGCTGGACTGGAAGCAGCGGAGCAAGCTCCGCGCTACGTCGAGGCAGCGTAGTGCGACGCGCTTAACGCATTTGTAGAGCGGAGCTTGCTCCGCTGCCTTTAGCTTCGGGCTCAGCGTAGTCGACTCTCCACCCCTGATTCGCCATCAACTCACCCGACCGCCTCATACAACTCAACAAACTTCTTCGCCTTCACCGCATACCCATCACGGCGCTCGGCTTGGTTGTAGACCAGATAGTCGCCGGTGGCGTAGTGAGTGGTGCCTTCCTTGGTTTCGATCTTGCCCCCGGCGTCGGCGCGCTCGGCCCAAACATTGGCGATTTTGCGGTATTGGCCTGGGCCTACTTGGGCGTAAGTGCGGGCAAACGTCTCGCGGTCGACGGTGTAAACATCGCCGCCGTTGTGCAGCAGCCAGTCGCCGCGTTTGCTGGTCTGGCGCGCGTCCCACTTGTGATACGTGAACAGTTTGCTGCCGATCTGGGCATCGGGCGTGGCTTCGAGGTCGAGTGGGATCGCGATGACGGTCGTTTGATCAGGCCGTCGATAGGCCTGCAGCGTTGCTGCATCGATGGACGGTTTCGGCAGGTCGAATACGGCAGGGAAGTGATCGTCACGCACGTGGTTGTCAGCGGCGAGAGCGCCCAGCTCCTTGAGCAGATCGAGATTCGCCGGTCTGTCCATTTCAGGCAACGACGCCAGCGTCTTGTCTGGAACTCCCTTTTTGAGGTGATCGACGCCAGTGCGAGTCAGATCGAGCTGATAGCGGCGATAGCTGAAGCTGGCTTCGCCGGCCAACACGTCTTTGCCAAGGTTTCCCAACTCACGATCAATCACACGTGAATCAGGGCTATTGGAAAGCCACTGCATCAAGGTCTCGACCAAGGTGGCGCAGTCATCCATCAGCGATTGCAGAGCGTTGATGCCAGCCACCGCGACGACCTTGCTGGTGGGTCGGGAGGGATCACCGGTGCCGGTGCCGACGGATACCAGAAACAGCTGGCTGGCGTACATCAGTGCTTGCAGCGCCGGATTATTGAATGGGCTGACGCCACCGTCGACAAACTCGCCTATCACCGCATCCTTGCCGGCTGCCTGCGCGATGGTGATTTTCTCCGGCACAAAATAGGTAGGCGCCGCGGTGGACGCTCGCACTACCTGCCACAACGGATAGTCGGCGTTGGCGATTGCGGCCGAGCCGGACTTGACGTTGAAGTTGCGCGCCATGGGATTGTTGCCCAGCGGCCACGGGCTGCCGGTGTCCATGCGCTTGCTCATCACCAACAATCCCGTGCACAAGCTGGAATCCCCCAAGCGGCGCTCACCGAAGACCTTCTTCAGTTCTTCGATCAGCTTGGTTTCGTCATAGCGATCTCGCAGTACACCCTTGCGCCAGAGGCTGGCTTTGAACACCTTGCGGCCAAGTTTCAAGTAGTGGGTGATGAGCTCGTCCACCGACAAGCCAATCGCCAATCCGGCGGCAATGATGGCCCCGGTCGAAGTGCCGGCAATCAGATCGAAGTAGTGCCCAAGTCGAAAATCAGGATCGCCGCCATGGCGCTCGCGTAGAAGCGATTCGATGCGCTTCAGATAACTCAGCGTGACGATCCCACGCAGCCCGCCGCCATCCAGCGCGAGGATGCGCTTGGGGCCGGGATTCTGAAAATGCTGATCGCGGGTGAGCGTTTGATAGGGCATGGTCGATTTCACAGCGTTCATGTCGACTTTCTCGCTGGCGGCACTCGCTTTCTTGTCGCCATGGCAGGCGCAAGCCGAGTCACTTCACGCGCCTGCTGCACAGCCTGCAAAATCATCTTGCGGCCAAGTGCCCTGTTCACTACGCGCTCGATCTCTCCCGCCTGTGCGAGCCATTCATGGATTCGACGCACAGCGATTCCGACCGCGCCTGCGTCGGCGCATTGGGTGAGAAAAAACAGCTGGATCTGCTGAACATGATCGGCAGCGTAGACACCAAAATCACTGGCGATGGCCATCGCGTCGCTGGTTCCGAGCATCTTCTTGGCTTGGGTTTCAGTCACTCCACGATGGCAGGCAATGATGTGCACGATGCCAGGTGCGTCGGCGCTCAAGCTATCGGTCAACAAATGATCACGATGAAAGGGCTGGCCGACCAATTCGCGCGCGGCAGCGACGCTCAGTACATCAGGGATGGCATCAATTCGAACACTCAATTTCCGATCCGCGAGGACGACCTGTGCAATCGCTCCCACCGATTCCACAGCGTCAATACCGAGCTCCGCAGCAAGGGCGGTGCAGATGGATCGCCGACGCTCGGCCAGATCGAGTCGCCCCCAGTCCAATGCTGAGCCACGGTCGCGCCGGCGTCCTCCGCTGGCCGCTCGACGCACCAGATTGGCAACCGCCTTATGCAGCAGTTGGACGACGCTTGCCTGAAGTTCCGCCTCGTTGCTGGCCTTCAGCCGAAAGGCACTCAGGCTGTCGACATAGGCGCGAAAGCGCTGGTCGCGCGATTTGTGGGAATTTGCCAGCGGTATGAGTTCAATCACGTGAACCACATCGCCGCGCTTGGCGACTGCGTCTTGCAGCTCAGCATGGCAGATGCCGATCTGCTCATCGCTGGCCGCAGAACCTGCCTCGCCGGTGTAAAGCACAAGGATGATGTCGGCTTCGCGAACTTCCTCTAACGACAGTTCGAACGTGTTGCGCGCGGTGCTCTTGGCGCGTTCGTTCTCGTGGATCCAGACTTCGAAGATCGGCTGCTCACAAAACAATGGCAAAGCGCCTTTGACGCTGGGATGGGCCCAACGCAATCCGTGCAGCAGCGCTTGCAGGTTACGGCGCAGCGTTTCCAGCGGAATCGCGGGATCAGCAAACGCGCTGCTCCGCGAACGGCTGGAGAGCATGACTCGGATCGTTGGAAGTGCGTTCATGGCGTTGGTCTCGACGGCGATTGGCTTGATCTGGTGCGGCATGACTCTGTTCGGCACGGCGGAGTCGAATTTCTTCGGGTGGGCCGTGCAACGCTCTGATGATCCGCATCAACGCATGCTGCTGTCGCAGGATCCGATATGACTAGCTTCTGGGATCCCCCGGCAACCAACTCCCCGTCACCGCCTTGAACGCATTCGAAGTCCGCGTGCCGGGCCAGCCGTCGACTCGCAAGTACACGCCGGGAAACGTATTCAGCCAATGCTGCAGCGCCTGCGCCTGTTCGATCTCATGCGCGACTGTGGGCATGGCGGTGGCGAAGGCAACGATGATGGGCAGTTGATCGAACGTCGGTTCGCCGGCGAATTCAATTTCCTGGCGCTCGGCGAGGCGGCGCAGCAGGGTGGCGGCACCGCACTGCTTGTCGAGCGCGGCCGGATCGAACACGCCATCGGCAACGAATTTTCCGCGTACGTAATGGTGCGAGAAGCTCCACAAGTAGGGACTAGGCAGCCCGCGTGATTGGTAGCCGAAGCCGTTGTAGGCCTCCAGCTTGAACAACAGATGCGGCAGCGACCAGTCCTTGACCTTGTCCAACGACTTCATGCCCAGCGCGTCGCTGGCACTCTGTTCGAAGGTAAACGGCGGCATGCCGGTAGGCGGGCGGTTGGGCGGCACGCGGACGGTGCGCGCGGTCAGCGGGTCACCGTTGTGCAGATGCAGATCGACGCGAAAACTGCTCTCGCGCATGTGCACCGCGGCTATGAAATACCACGGCACCTTGATCGGGTCGCCGATGCTGCGGTAGCGCGGCTGCAGACTGAGTGCACGATCCGCCTGCCGCTCGACTTCGGCCGAACGTGTGCTGCGGATTTCCAGTGTGTCGAACAGGCGGCGATATTCGCTGCCCAGCTCGCGGCTGTAACGGCTCATCACGGCGACTCCCAAGACTGATTTCAATCTATAGGTGTCACCAGTGGCCGCATGTTCGCACCCCACGAATTGGCTTTGCTGCAACCGCTGTATTCAACCCTGACCTGGCAGCTGGCAAGCGGCGGCACTCGACAAAGCGCAACAAGCGCAACGGACTACGCCTTCAGGTTGGTACCTCGAAGCGGCGTCTTAAAGACATCGGTCCAAGTGCTGGCCAGGGCAGCGATACCCCGCGGTTATTGCGCCCCGGTCGATTGTGCAAGGCGGTACTTGCGCCTGAGACGCAAAATCAAGCCGCCGCCTAGCAAGCACAGTGTCGAGACAACCACACCAGTGGCCAGTGGCAGCCAGAGCTGTTTGAGCGAATAGATCTCGGCACCTTGCAGTCGGCTGGGCAGGTAAATCATCTGCACCTTGTCGCCGACCTGTTCGGAGAATCCATACGTCGCCTTGGTTTCTATCTCGACGGGTTGGCCACCAGCCGGGGTGAAGCGCACGCCCAGAAGGTATGAAACACCTCCCTCCTTCGAACGCTTCCGGTAGGCGCTAAGGGTCTCACCCGCGCGGCGCGGCGATTTGCTGCCCATGGTGCTGCGCTCGGTGATCTTGACGATCTCTCCCTCCGTCAACTGACCGAACAAGGCGAGTGGGGCGTCCTTGAAGACCACCACACTCATGAAAAACAGTCCGAACACGATCAAAGTCCAACCTAGGCCTGCCGGCGGCCCGTGGTTCTTGACGGCCGATGGGTGACGGAATCTGGTTGCGGCCAAGGGTGTGCTCCAAAGATGTTTTTATGCCGAAAAGTCTAAATGCACGATCATTCAATCGTCGCTGCCTCTGCGCCACCACACCCTCTCTTCATCGTTGCTCCCCTGCAACTTGCCAGCAATGCCGGCGATACCCAGCACCAGCAGCGCCAGCGGGGCCGCCCAGTCGAGAAACAGGCTGTCTTCGCGGGCTTCTTCGGGTTGCTTGGGCAAGTAACGCACCGCTACCGGGTCGCCGGGTTTGGTCGAGCTGAACCACGCGGTGGCCCACCCGGTCTTGACCAAGAACGGTCCGCCGCCGGCCTTGGGTGTGTAGCTCACTACTGAGCGTTCGGAGTAGTCGACGCCTTCATTGTCACTGGTCAGCTTGCTGTCAACGCTCTGCACGGTGCCAACGACGACTTCACCGTGACGTCTGAATTCAAGCGAACGCTCAGCCACATAGACCGAGCCCAGCAAACAGCCGATACCGATGATGACCGACCATCCGCGACTCATGCCAATCCTCGTTGTGCCCGCGCGCAGCGTGCCTCGGCATTCTCGCGCCGCCATCGCTGGCGATCAATGCGAGCGGCCGAAGTTGAGCCGGCTGCACTCACATGGGGCCGGCGGACATCGATGAGAGAGAGCGGTAGGTAAGGTGGCGCTCGTCATCTCCGCGAGAACGGGGCCCGGTGCCAATACTGGTAGCTTTAGCAACCTGAAAGCCGTTCGCCCTGAGGTATCGAAGGGCGCAGCCTTGAGGATTCGGCTCGCTGTGGTTCGATACCTCACCACGAACGGCTAAAACTACCAGTATTGGGTCCGGTGCTGCGAAGACTCCACGCAGCATCCTTCCGGAACCGCTACTTGTATACCGAATGCTGGATTCCGGCGTTCGCCGGAATGACGCTGCTGGTGAGAATCTTTGGCGGATGTGTGAGCGTTGCTTGGAGGAACCATTGGCCGATGTGTGAGCGATGCTTGGGCGACGCTTGGCGACGTGGTCCGATTGAGTACTATTTGTGGGTGATCGTTAAGCGATTGCAGCCCGCTGAACGGATGCGACTCGCTGCCGTCAGCAGACCCGCAGGAGTCAGCCCATGATCCTTCGCCCCAGCACAGCGCCACGCGCAGCCGGCCATCGCCGGCAGACCTCTGCCCTGATGCTTCTGCTCGCCCTTGTAACCACCGCCCACGCCGGCAGCTTCGACTGCAGCACCCCGCCCACCCCGCAGCAAAGCAATCCGCAGGTGCTGGGCAACGGCAGCGCGGGCAGCGTCACCCGCTTGCAATTGCAGCAGGCACTCGACAGCGCTAGTGAAGTGCGGCTCAACATCGGCACCAGCACGCTGCTGCTGGATCAGAGCCTGCGATTGACGCGCGCGGTCAGTCTGGATGGCGGCGGTGCGGCCTTGTCCGGTGGCTCGTTGGTACGGGTGATGGAGATCAGTAATCCGACGCTGCTCAGCGACTTCACCATCACCTTGAAAAACCTGCGGCTGGTGAACGGCAACGCGCGCACGGCGGTCGGCGATCAGTTCGCGCGCTCGGGCGGAGCGATCTTGAACGATCACGGCAGCGAGCCGTTCCGCGCGGTGCGTCTGCACGCCTTTGACGTCGAGTTCAACAACAACATTGCCATTGAGGTGGCACAGGATGGTGGCGGCGGTGCGGTCTATTTGCTTGGCCACCGCGAGTTCATTTGCGTGCGCTGCGCGTTCTTTGGCAACGAGGCCAGCAACGGCGGCGGCTACTACGGCCTCGGCACGCAAACCCTGCGCTTTTACGACAGCATGTTGGCCAAGAACGTCGCCACTGGTGATGGCGGCAATCCGGGTAATGGCGGCAACGGTGGTGCAATGGCGGTGGATGGCGACACCCGCGAAGTCAGCCTGTGTCGTACCGACTTGCTTGCCAACGACAGCAACGCCTTTGGTGCCGGCCTGTTCACGACAGTCTACGACCAGACAAGCATCACCCGTATCTGGCAGAGCACACTGGCCAGCAACAACCAGCAGGGCACTGACCAACATACCGGTGGCGCTTACATCCAAGGCGGGCCGGTCTCGATCCGTAACTCAACCTTTCGCGCCAATTCAGCGGTCGGCTTTGGCGGCTTGTCGTTGTTCGATCACCAAACCAACAACGGCTTGATTCGTGTCGGCGGCGAAATCATCAACAGCACCTTCGTCGGCAACATGGCGCGTACCGGACTGGGCGGTGCGATGAACTTGCAAGGCAGTAATCCGCTGCTGTTGCAAAACCTGACCATTGCCGACAACCGCGCCGTCTGCCCGGTGTGCTTTGCCGGTGGCATTGCCAACCCCGCCAACGCACCCATCACCCTGCGCAACACGCTCTTTCGCAACAACACCGGCGGCAATCCGTTCAACCCCTGGGCCATGCTCAACCCGGTCGCCAACGGCAGCAACAACCTGCAATGGCCGCTGGTGCGGCCGGACAGTTTCGGCCAACAGGAATTGCCGGTTAGCCCAGGCAGTCAATTCGCTGACGCGTTGACGCTGGCACCAACGGACAACGGCGGACCGACGGAGACGATGGCGCTACCGGTAGGCTCGCCCGCGATCAACGCTGGCACCGCCACTGGCGCATTGGCTACCGATCAGCGCGGGCTACCGAGGTTCGGCGCGGTCGATATCGGTGCTTATGAACTGCAAAACCTCGCGCAGGTGTTTCGCAACGGGTTTGAAGGCTAAGCGCGAAGGACTTTTTGAAATTGCCTCATTCTGCAAATAAGGCCTCCGCGATCGAAGTCGCACCGAATGCGACCGAGGGTGGCGCGAAGCGAGGGCTCAGAGTTCAAGGCTTTAATTGAACCCCAAACGGTTCCCGAACCCTCACCCCAACCCGCGCCCCTGCCGCAGCGCATGACTCTGCGGCGTTCGCAGGCGCGCGGACCGATGGTCCACCAGCACACCTGCTCACCCCGAGGGGAGAGGGGCTCAAGAATGAAACCCAGCGCCAATCAGCTTTCTTACTGCCGCGGCTCGCCATTACGGTTGACGGCGATGGTGGCACCCGGCGGATAGTCCATGCGCACCCAGTGCTCCACGCCACGGTAGTCGTAGCTCACGTCCCAGTATTCCGGCGCACCGTCGTATTGCGTTTCGCAACGCTGCACGCCGCGTTCGTAGCCCCGCTCATATCCACCCTGATCGCGATCACGGCCGGCGCGACTGCCGACCACCGCACCGGCAACCGCGCCGCCTACGGTCGCTGCATCGCGCCCACGGCCATCACCGATCTGATGCCCAAGAATGCCGCCGATGATCGCGCCGGCAATGGCACCGCCCACATTCTTGTCGCGATTGCCGCGTTGCTGCTCGTAGCGGTCGCGCTCTACCCAGCAGCGCTGCTGACCTTCACCGAGCACCGCGCGCACCGAGGTGACATTGGCGGCATAGGTGCGCTCGTCTGGGCGACGGCGATACTCATAGTTCGGTTCGGCCAGCGGTGCCGGCACTCGACTATCGTACTGACGCCTGCCCGCCGGTCGCACCGAGGAGATCCGATTATCCAACTGCACGCCGCGCAGGGAGTCATAACTGCCGGGACCCAAAACCACGCAGGTTCCGCCAAAGCGGACGTCGTCGCACACTTCCCAATGCCCTCGATCTACCACTACGGAAGATGCGAAATCGTTATACCCCCGACCAAAATTGGGCACTGCCCGCTGCGCGGCAATCGCTCGACCGCGAAAGCCTTCGCCTTCATAGAAAGTGATCTGCGCCGAAGCCTGCGCGGACAGCAACAACGCGCCAGCAGCAACCAGTGACTTGATGATGAGTTTCATAGCTTTCTCCCGCATTGGCGTAACAAGCCGGACCGCGCGCTAGACGTCACCCGGTGGGATCGCCCGACGGGCACCCAAGCGACACGTTGCGCTCGCGGTGGTCAGTGGTCTGTGCGATTCAGCACGCAGGGGTCCATGCCTACAACTTCGCACGCAGTATTTGCGCGGCAGATTGCTATTGCCTCGATGGCGGATTAGCCGGTGCCGGCTCCACATCCCCACTCGCCCCACTCCACATCGCCTTCGGCAGATGCCCTACATCGCCCACCGCAATGACCTTGAAGCGGCCATCGGCTTCCACGCGGATGCGGGTGATGCTGGCGTGGCCGACTGACATTTCCAGCCAAGCTTGGGTGTCGACGTCCAACGCGCGGGTGATGAGGTAGCGGATGACGTTGCCGTGGCAGACGAAGAGTTCGGATTTTTCGCTGCCATCGGCAAGACGGAAATAGCGGGCGAAGACGCGGTCCAGCTGCGCTTTGCAGGTGGCGGATTGTACCGGCGTGGTCTCCGCCATGATTTCCTGACGGCGGGTGGGCGGGGTGCACTCGGCAAGGTCGGGGTCGACTGCAAATGCGTGCTCGGGTGGTTTTGAGAAAAGCGCAGCCGCAGTGTCGGCGGCGCGTTGCATGGGGCTCACATGGAGTGCGTCGAATTGCATGCTCTCGGTCAGGCGCGAGCCAAGCCGTTCGGCTTGTTCGATGCCGAGCATGGATAGTCCCGGCCCGATCTTCTCGTCGATGCTCGGGTCCGCGAGGTAGTGACCATGGCGGACCAGCACGATGGTACGGGCGGCGGGTTCTGCATTGGCAGGCGATGGGGTCAGGACGGCCATCAAGCTGAGTGCTAGCGCGTGAATGATTCTGGTCATGACCAGAGTATGCCGCGAGCATCGGCCTGACGGTCTACCGTGCGGACACATGTGACGAGACCACGATGGCAGCCGCCTCGGCAGATGCAGGAGCGCCGTGAGGCGCGATTCGATTGCCCGATGCGCTCGATTCGCGTCTTCCGGCGCTCCCACAAAAGGCTATGGCCGCTGCCCTGACCACCTCATTCTTGAGTGGACGGTGCCGCTGTGAAGCAACCTCAGCGCGGACGCAGCAACCAACTGATCAGAAAGCCGGCACCGATGGCGACGGCGACGCTTGTGAACGGACGCTCATTCAGCTGGGTGCGCAGACCGCCATCGAGGCGCTTGCCGGCTTGCTTGATCTGCTGGCCGCCCGACTCGACCGACGCTGCGACATGCCTAGCGGCATTGTTGACACTTTCCGCGGCGTGGCGGGCGCCGCTAGCAGCGCTTTCGTAGGCCGAATGGGCAGCGTCGGACACGCTGTCGGTGGCCCGATGAACCGCGCTGGAGGCGCTTTCCATGGCGTGTCCGATCGTGGAGTTGGAGGGAATGATCTGAGTGGAATTGGTCAATATGGACATTGGGTGTGCTCCTGAACGTGATGAAGGCCGGTCGCGTCCACTCGCCTGGTTGGCATTGGGGCGCGATGGCCACAGCATCGCCGCTGCGGGCGCTGCGGTCAGTACGCTGAAGCACGCAGTGGACAGCAAACGCAGCGGACCCACCGTCCGTGCGTTACCGCACAGACCCACGCCGGTTTTCTCGTGATGCTGGCCCCGTTTGAGGGGCGCTAGCGCTTCTCAAGTCCGGCGAGCACCGAACTCGGCGCTGGCAGTCCGGCGCTATGCCGGTATTCAGGTTTTGGAGAGTCCACGCTAATGAGCGCCACCAGTTCCATATTCGGGTGCCTGCGCGCCTCGGCAGCCGCCATCTTGCTGCTGACGGCAAGCTTTGCGACAACCGCGCAGACCATTCCTCCGCTTGGCACGGCCGCCGCGTTCTCGGTGTTGGGCGGTGCGGCCGTGACCAACACAGGTGCCTCGGTGGTGACCGGTGATCTCGGCCTCTGGCCAGGCACCGCCAGCTCGGTGACCGGATTTCCGCCCGGCAGCATCACCGGTACGTTGCACGCGGGGAATGCGGTGGCGCTGCAAGCGCAAAGCGATCTGACCACGGCCTACAACAATGCCGCTGACCAAGCCTGCGGCACCACGCTGACCGGCACCGACTTGGGCGGGCTCACGCTGACGCCGGGCGTGTATTGCTTCGCGAACTCGGCGCAATTGACCGGAGTCTTGACCCTCAATGCCCAAGGCGACCCGAATGCGGTGTTCATCTTCCAGATCGCCAGCACCCTGACCACCGCCAGCAATTCGTCGGTGGTGTTGATCAATGGTGGCAATGGCTGTCGCGTGTTCTGGCAGGTGGGCAGCTCGGCCACGCTGGGCACGGGCACGGCGTTCGAAGGCAATATTCTGGCGCTTTCAAGCATCACCGCGACCACGGGCTCCAGCGTGTCCGGCCGCGTGTTGGCGCGCAATGGCGCGGTAACGTTGGATACCAATGCAGTCGGCGGTTGCATGGCCGGTGCCTGTCCCATCATCAACCTGACGCCGACCGTGCTGCCGCATGGCACGCTGGGCTTGGCCTACAGTGCGCAAGTGACCGCCAGCAATGGCACAGCGCCTTACGTTTACAGCGTCTCAGCCGGCACCCTGCCGACCGGGTTGCTGCTCAACGCAGGCACGGGTCAAATTTCTGGCACGCCGTTGGCGCCGGGCAACTTCCAATTCACGCTCACGGCCACAGACTCCGTCGGCTGCCGGCGCTCACGACTCTATACAGTGGTCATCGCCGCAGCGATGTGTCCGGCGATCAATCTTGCGCCGCCAACCTTGCCCGGCGGTATGCTCGGTGCGTCGTATAACCAGACCATCAGCGCCAGCGGCGGCGCGACACCCTATACGTACAACATCACCACCGGAGGGCTACCGCCCGGGCTGTTGCTCAGCTCTGCCACGGGTCAAATCGCTGGCACGCTGACTACGGTAGGCTCGTTTGGCTTCACCGTCACCGCCACCGATATCAATTTCTGCGTGGCCTCGCAGGCATACAACATCGTGGTGGCTGGGGCGAATTGCCCGCAGCTGAGTTTGGCACCTGCGTTTCTTCGATCGATGTTTGTCGGCCAGCCCTATAGCCAAACGTTTGCTGCGAGCGGTGGCACTGCGCCCTATACCTACAGCGTGACCAGCGGTGCCTTGCCGGCGGGCTTGAACCTGAACCCACAAAGCGGTGTGCTGTCGGGCACACCGACCACGGTAGGCCGCTCCAGTTTCCGCATCACCGCTATCGATGCTTTGGGATGTTTGATCTCGGCCAGCTTCAATGCCTCCGTGCAACTGGTTCCGCCGCAGTCAATTCCAGCGTTGTCGGGATGGAGCTTGTGGTTGCTGCTTGCAGGGATGATTGGGATTGGTCTGATTGGGATGCGGCGCTGAGGCAACTCTGAGCAAGGGCAGCTGCGCGGGAGCGCGGCCCTGCAAGGCTTGCGGCGCTCTCAAGCAGTGATGAACACCCGGCACAGCATGTCCGTCGCGCCTTTGGAGGGCGCCGCTCCCGCGGCGCTGCTCTTACCTTGACGAGTGAACAACCGCAGCCGCGTGGGAGCGTGGCCCTCCTTCAGGCGCGCATCCGCTTGGGAGCAAGTACGCCGCGAGAATCCGCCTACTCTTCGCCGCTTCTGCTGCGCACCCATCGCAGCAACCCCGCGATAGAGGCGAAGCTGCCGGCCACGGGCACTCGCGACAGGGCTGTGAACACGAAGCGCATGACCGGTGAGACGTCCAGCTCGCCGCAGGTGGCAAAGCTGCCCTAGGCACCGATCACGGCAAGCACGACGGCGGCCAGTTTCAGC
>JANNWF010000244.1:0-5944 GCA_031408455.1 Pseudoxanthomonas sp.
TGCGACAACTGCGAAAAAGCCTGCGCGGAAACCCATGGCGGCACCTCGCGACTGGATCGCGAGGCCGGTCCGACCTTTGCCTCCGTGCACGTGCCCACCTCGTGCCGCCATTGCGAGCATCCACACTGCATGAAGGACTGCCCGCCCGACGCTATCCGTCGAGCGCCGGATGGCGAAGTGTTTATTGGCGACAACTGCATCGGTTGCGGGAACTGCGAGCGCAATTGCCCGTATGGCGTTATTCACATGAGTGGCAAGAAGGGCAAGAAGCCTGGCTTGCTCTCGTGGCTGATGTTCGGCGCCGGCACCGGTCCCGGCGAAGCGCCGTATGCCAAAGATGGCAAGGCGAGTGAGAAAAAAGCGGTCAAATGCGATATGTGCAAGGGTATTTCCGGTGGTCCAGCTTGTGTCCGCTCCTGCCCCACCGGCGCGGCCATTCGCATTTCGCCAGAAGACTTGATTAGCTACGCGCAGGCGCGGCGATGAGCGTCGCAGTGATAAACGGCGCACTCATGAGATCGGAGGCCAATCACCATGCATGAGTCTCCGCTAACCTTTGGTGGCTATCGCTATCTGTGGGTGGCCTTGGCGCTGAGCGGTATCGCCTTGCTTGCCTACGTGGTGCATACGCCTTTGGGTGCCCCACCCAACGGCGGGACGTGGCTTGGCTATAGCTTAGGAACGCTCGGCGCGCTGCTCATCCTATGGTTGCTTTGGTTCGGCATTCGAAAACGCCGTTATGGCCGGGGTGTTGGCACCCTGCGCGGTTGGCTATCGGCCCACGTCTACCTCGGCACGGCGCTGATCTTGATTGGCTTGTTGCACAGCGGCTTCCAGTTCGGCTGGAACGTGCATACCTTGGCTCTGATACTGATGCTGGCGGTGATTTTCTCGGGGTTCTTCGGCGTTTTTGCCTATCTGCGTTATCCAGCGCTGATGACGCGCAATCGCGAAAACGCAACCCGCGACGCGATGCTGGAAGAGATCACCGAGCTTGACCAGAACGCGTTGATGTTGGCGGACGCCGTCGATCCGAAAATCCATGCAATCGTGCTGCGCTCGATCAGCCGGACAGTTCTGGGCGGTGGTGTCTGGGCCCAATTGACGGCACACGATGGCTCGGCGGCGGCCTTGGAGAGTCTGCGTGCCGCGGCCAAAGAGCGCGAGAAAGGACCTGCCAGCAAGAAGGGCGACAGCGGTCAAACCATGGTGATGATGGTCGACTTTCTTGCCGGTCAAGCTTCCACAGACAAGCAGTCGGAAGCGCTGCGCAAATTGATTGACCTGCTCAGTCGCAAGAAAACATTGGCCGAGCGCGTCGCCCGCGATATCCAATTGCAGGCCTTGATGGAAATTTGGTTGTATATCCACGTCCCGCTGTCGGTGGCATTGTTGGGCGCGCTGACCGCGCACATCGTCGTCGTACTTTTTTACTGGTGAGGTGACCTATGCGTTGGCTCATCAGAAAGGTTGCGAAGAAGGGCAAGGGGCAGGTCAGCTTCGAGGAGGACGTTCACTACGGTGACGTGCTGACCATCGGTCGCGGTGCGGATCAAGCCATATTCCTAAGCGATTTACGCGCCGCGATTGAGCATGCGAAAGTCACCGCGCTCGGCGGCAACAAGTACAAAGTGGAGTCGCTGATCACCGCCGGTATTCGCATTAACGGCGCGATTCAGAAGACGGTGACGCTGGGACCGGGCGGTCAGATCGAAATTGGCGGTACGCGCATCGAACTGTTGGCCGCGCCACAGGATTACGACGCCGGCGTTGAAATCAGCGCGATCGACAAGGCAGAGCTTGCCGCGGAGAAAGAAAAGTCGCGCAAGCCGACTTCGCTGTCGGAGACTTGGCTGTCGCGGCGGATGCCAGCATGGGTGCTCTTGATCGCGACGCTGGTGCTATTTCTGGCGTTGCCCATGGCCGCACATTACAGCCAGTCGGTTTCCAACGTCTTGAGCGCGACCCCCCTACCCTCGCGCGATGCGTGGTCGGCAGGCACCTTGGCGAGTGCGCATCATTTCTTTGGCAGCGACTGCAAGCAATGCCACAGCGAAGGCACCAAGTGGGTCAAAGATGCCGATTGCCTGACCTGCCACGGCGAAACCACCAAGGCGCACGCTGACCCCGCAGTATTCAATTTGCCGGCGCTAGGCGAAGCGCGCTGTGCGCATTGTCACCGCGATCACAATGGTAAGAACGGACTGGTGCGCGAGGATCAAGCCCTTTGCGCCGATTGCCACGTCGGTCTAAGCACCAGTACCGCGGGTGTCAGCAAGTTAACTGATATAAGTGATTTTGGCCTCGATCACCCAGAGTTTAAGGTGTCGCTCCCGGCTTGGGATAGCAGTGGCAAGTACACCCCCGAGCGTGTCTCGCTCAGCCCGGATGTTGAGGAAAACTCGGGCCTCAAATTCCCGCACGACGTACATCTGAATGTCGAAGGGCTAAACGCGCCGGATGGCAACCGCACGCTTGATTGCGCCAGTTGCCACCTACCCGATGCCGGCAACGCCATCATGAAGCCGGTTGATTTTGAGACCATGTGTCAGGACTGTCACGCCCTGACCTTTGATGTCACTCAGCCGGAGCGGCAGGTGCCGCATGCGCGCATCCAGGAAATCATCTACATGCTGGATGAGTTCTATGCCAACCGCGCCTTGCAAGGCGATGTGCAGGACGCAGCGGCTCCGGAATCACTGCGGGTGCGTCGACGGCCTGGACAAGCACCAACGCCCGCCGAGCGACAGCTGGCGCTGACCTGGGCGCGCGACAAAGCGCGACAGGTGGGAGAGAGCTTGTTTACCGGTCGCGCATGCACCGTGTGCCACGCAGTGACGCCAGGGCGAACCGCCGAGGAGCCGTGGATGGTGGCACCCGTGCGCGTTGCCGGCGTGTGGTTTCCGAAGTCGCGCTTCGATCATGGCAGCCACACCACCATGGTTTGCGCGGACTGCCACAAGGCCCGCGAATCCACTGCCAGCACCGACTTGTTGTTGCCTGACATTGCCAACTGCAAGACCTGTCACGCCGGCGAATCCGGTGGACACGACAAGCTGGAATCGGGTTGCATTACTTGCCACGGTTATCACGAAGCGCCACACCTGCTACAAGTTGAGTTACAGAAAACCAATTGATCTCTTGAAAGCAAATTCGCCTGCTCAAGCGCTAGTCGACTGAGCTATCATCCAACCGTCGGTGGGGGATCGCCGGCGGTGGGTACCAACGAACCTCGGGGAGGGTTCAGGACCATGTCGAGTGTGCGTACTGGGCTGCTAGCTGCAACGCTGGCACTAACGTTAGGCGGCTGCAGTGGCAGCAGCAATACCGGTGACACTGCCGGCACCGCTCCGCCGCCTGCGGCCACAAATGACGACAGCGGTTGCATAGGCAGCTGCGCTAGCGCCGCGTCGTTCTTGACCACAGCCGAGGTCAATCAGGTGATTGCGCAAGCAGTGGCCGAGGCTACGGCACGCAATCAACGCGCGGTCATCGCCGTCACTGATCGCGTCGGCAACGTGCTGGGTGTCTACCGTATGACTGGTGCTCCGGTCACGGTCAGGGTCGGCACTGATCGCGGGGTGGTCGGCGGACTGGAAAACTTGGGCGTCCCCACCGAATTGGCAGCGATTGCCAAGGCCGTCACGGGTGCCTACTTGTCGTCTGAGGGAAACGCCTTCAGCACCCGCACCGCCAGTCAGATCGTGCAAGAGCACTTTCTTCCAGGTGAGTTTGGTGGTCCGTCGGGTCCATTGTTTGGCGTCCAGTTCAGTCAACTTCCCTGTTCTGACTTTGTCACTCGCGCCGGCGCCGCGATAAGTCCGGGGCCACAGCGCTCGCCTTTGGGATTGTCAGCCGATCCGGGTGGCTTTCCGCTCTACAAAGCGGGCGTGCCAGTCGGTGGCGTTGGTGTGGCTGCGGGCGATCCCGACTACACCTTGGATCGGACCGTCACAGATCGCGATCTCAATGCAGATGAATTGATTGCCCTCGCTGCCACCTTCAACTTCGCGCCGCCGCTGGATCGCCGCGGCGACCGAATTACGGCCGATGGCAAAACTTTCCGATTCAGCGACGCCGAATTCGCGGATTTGTCAGTGGCCGGCGGGACAGCCGCAAATCTTGCTACCGCAGGCGCGCAGACCCCCGTCCCTGCCTACTTTGGCGGAACGGTTCGCGCCGGCACCGTGTTTGGAACACCAGCATCCGGCTTTCGTCCCGACACGACACTCTTTCCCGGCCGCGATGCGTTTGTTCTAGTCAACGCCACCGGCGCTCAGCGTTACGTACCCATCGCGGGCACTGACGGCACGGGAGCAATCACAGCGGAAGAAGCGCGTGTTGTGGTTGATGAGGCACTTGGCATCGCCAATGCGGCGCGTGCACAGATCCGGCGTCCGCTAGGCACGCCGGCGCGAGTAAGCATTAGCGTGGTGGACACCAATGGTGCCGTATTGGCGTTTGCGCGCACTCGCGATGCGCCTATTTTCGGCGCGGATGTATCGCTGCAGAAGGCGCGTAGCGCAGCCTTCTATTCGGGTGCTTTTGCCGCAGCAGACCTGAACAGTCGACCCGAAGTGGCCTATTTCAACGGCGCCTTGTTGCCGAGTCCGACGGCACCCACCAGCTTCAACCTGACCATCGTTGGACGCGCGCGGATCGGCGAGTTCACCACTCGCGCTCGCGACTTTACTGAGATTCAAACGCTGTTGGGAGACGGTGCAGTCAGCTTCAGTAATCGCGCGGTTGGCAATCTGG
The DNA here is from genome assembly GCA_031408455.1 of Pseudoxanthomonas sp. Taxonomy (GTDB): domain Bacteria; phylum Pseudomonadota; class Gammaproteobacteria; order Xanthomonadales; family Xanthomonadaceae; genus JANNWF01. Next base: position 4,759 of record JANNWF010000244.1, read on the forward strand.
CTCGTCCCTACTACCCGGACGGCATTGTCAGCACGCAGGCTGGGCCATTCAGCCGCCCGTTCGAGCAGTGGAGTCCATTCCACGATGGTATGCAGCTCGATCTGGTCTACAACGCCTTGGCGTTCCACGTCGCCCACTACGTCAATCAGTTGGGACTGCCCATCACCCTCGCAGGCGCACCGTTCGCGCCGGCTCCAACTCCCGCCAACCCCGTGCCCGTTGCCGATCCTGCTCCGGGTAGCTGCACCGGTCTGCCTCGCCTTGCAAACGGTATCCAGATTTTCCCTGGCAGCGTTCCCATCTATCGCGGCGACCGCTTGGTAGGTGCAATCGGCGTTTCCGGCGACGGTATCGATCAGGACGACATGATTTCCTTCCTTGGCTTGCACGACGCGGGCGTGCGCTTGAACACGGGCATCGGCAATGCGCCAATCGCCCGACGTGCCGATCAACTCGTCGTGCGCGGAGCGCGTTTACGCTACGTGCAGTGTCCGCAGTCGCCGTTCATCGGCTCCGATCAACAAAACGTTTGCGGAGGCAAGTGAGATGCGCTCTTTCTACTCGCCCCGCCGCTACTCAAACCGCCTGCTGGGATGCGCGCTTGGCCTAGCTCTGGGCACGCTCGCAGCCCCTGCCTCAGCAAACGTCATCGAGCCGACTTGGCTCGAGTGGACCGGCTTGCTTCCGGCGGTAAGTTACGACCCGGCCAAAGCCACCATTCCGCGCCGCCGGCCTGGTCACCCGGTCACCACGATCACCGAGCGTGAGTTGCAAAATCCGGATGCAATCAATCCAGCCCCGGTAGATGCCGCTGGTGAGTTTCTGGCCTTGCCTGATCGTTGGCGGATCATGGAGGCGCTGGGCTTCAAGTTTCCTTGGTATGACCCCTACAACCAGAACATCTGGAAGGGCGACAAGCCAATGAAAATTCCGTTCCTTGAAGGAAACGACTGGTTCTTCAGTCTTCTCGGAATCTCCGACACCATCATTGAGCCCCGCTCCATTCCGACACCAGTCGGACCTCAGGCCAGCGATCAGCCAGGCGCGTTGGACATCTACTCCGGCATCGATCAGACGATTTTTGCGCAGACATTCCTGGCCGGAATCATTCTGTTCAAGGGCGACACCATCTTCAAGCCACCTGCGCACGAGTTCCGGCTGACATTGGGACTGCAGTACAACCGGG
>JANNWF010000245.1:0-3443 GCA_031408455.1 Pseudoxanthomonas sp.
GCTGGCCGCCTTGGCGGGCTCGGCATCATCGGCCTTGTTAGGCTTGGGCAAATCCTTCAGTCGCGCGCCCGTGGCATCGAGCACAAAGGGTCGCAGTTGTTCGTCGAAACCGACGGTGAATCGACGCGGGCCGAAGTCGAGCGCCAGAGTGCCAGCGGCGTCCAGATCGAGGTCGGGCACCAGCCGGTCGGCCAGTTCCTCGGCGCTCAAGTCGCGCGCCTCAGCGATCGCTTGGATCCTGTCGCGAGCACGTTCCTGCAGGCCTTTGAACTTGGCCTTCTGCGCGATGCCGTTGAGGTTCATCAAGGCGAGGTCGCTGCCGATCGCCGAAAGGATGTCCAGCCCCAAGACGGCGCGCGCGTGCTGCGATTCGCCGGGCCAATCGCGGATTAAGGGGGTCAATTGACGTACGCAGCCATCGCCGCCGAGCAGGCCCATCGCGGTGAAGGCCCAGGACTCTTTGCTCGGTGCGCCGCCCTGATACCAGGCCTGGAAGAGATCCCAAACAAACTCGTCCAGCGATGCTGCGCTACAGGCGGCCTTGACCTGCTCCAGTCCCGCGTAGGACTCGTCGAGCAGTGACACCTGCAGCATCGTGCCGAGCGCGGGTAGCACCTCGGCAGGCAAGGCGCGACCGTCAGTGAGGCGCGGCCGGGCGAAGCCGCCCGGCAGGTAGAAACTTGCCAGCGGCCGCGGCTTCTGTGGCAACAGCGACAGCGGATCAACAGCGGTGATCACCTCAAGCAGGGCTTCGCCCGCTTCGCCGAAATGGCGGGCGCCTTCGATCAAGCGGGCCTGCGCGACGTTGGCGGCGAGCCAGCGCAGCGCTGCCTCCGCGCTGGCACTGGCTTGCTTTACGCCGGTTGCCGACTGCGCCAGCAGCGCAGTCGTCGCGAGTTCGGCGTGTGCGCGCAGCCATGCCGCGGCGTGCGGGCGCGACTTCTTGCCGAACAAGCCCTTGGCGGCGAAGGCCGCGATTTCCGCGGCGGCCACCGGCAGTGCGGCGATCAGTCCATGTTCCAGACGGGTGTCGAGGAAGTTCAGCAAGCCCGGCAAGGCCGCAAGCTCGTAGTGTGCGATCAGCGAACCCGCGGTCGGTGAGCCCTCCCAGGTGTAGCCATCCCAGCCGGACAGAGCATTCCACAGCAGCAGGCGGAAACGCGGCGCTAGCGGCAACAAGGAATGCAGGTAGCGTTGGCGGTGATAGACCGGGCGACTGCCGCGATGGGCCTCGATTGCGGCGAGGTGCGGGGCTAGGTCCGAAACATCGCCGGACAGCAGGCTTGGCCACACGTCGCGCGGCACCGACAGTTGCTCCAGCGCGGTGCCGAGGCGTGCCTTCTGCTTGTTTGAGTCTGGATCAGCGGCTTCTTTCGCGGGCAGGCGCCGACGCCAGTCCTCGCGAAGGGCCTCCGGCCATTGCATGCGTGCGGCTGGCAAGGCCGCGTCTGGCAGTGAAGGCCGCAACCGCTTCGGCTGCGGCTTAAGCCAGGGCGGATCGCTCAGGACCGCTGGAATGGCGTGAAGCGGCGCTTCGTCGAGATCGATCAGCTTGCTGCACAGACGGTCCAGCACATCGGATGCCGTTCCGACGGCGGAGTCGCGCAGCGCAGCGAGCAGCGCCGGGTAGGCGGCCAGCATGCGTGACAACCAGGCTTCGGCAGGTTTGCTGCGGCTGCGCGCGATGAAGGCCACCGCTGCGCGCATTGCCGCGAACGGATAGGTGCGAGCGAAGTCATCGATGTGCGCGCGCACTTCCTTGTGTTCGATGCGATCAAGCAACTCGGTGAAAGCTTCGCTGCTATCAAAGGCGCGCAGCATTTCGGCCAATCGGTGGCGCAGTTGCGAGTCGCTCAGGTGGTCGTACAGGCGCACCACCAGCGGTAGCGCCGCCGCACCGTGCGAACGGACAAGGTTTAGGGCCAGAATGGCCGAGGTCGGATTTCCGCGCGAAGCCGGCGCCTGCACCAGCATCTCCGCCTGCGTCAGGCTGAGGGTGACGCCGGCCAGTCCGGCGGCCGATTCCCGCCCGTAGGGATTGCCGAAGTCAGCAACGTCCAGAGCATCGGCGACCAACGCCGCCTCGCTGTTGAACACGGCACCACGCAGGAAACGTTCGGTGGCGGAGGATGGCGCCTCGGCGAGCGCGCTGGCCGTGGCCTGCACGTACTCGTCTTCCGGGCAGCTTGCCAACGCGGCATTCAGTGCATCGATACCCAGTCGTCCGTTGTAGAACCAGTTGACCTGCGATCCGGAGGGCATCTGCGTCATCGCGGCCAGAAAGCGCTCGGCGGCGAAGGACACGCCGTGCAGCTCGACGGCGAGCTGGACCAAGACACAAAGCGCATTGTCGTAGTTCTCATCTTGGACCACGCAGCCGAGCTGCAGCGCGACCAGCCAGCGCTGTGGATCGGCTTCGGCCAGACTGGTTTCGCTGAACAGGTGGTCGAGTGGGTTCTGCCTGAGGACATCGCCGAGCCCGGCACCCTTGATCGCCCAACGTGATTGCCGCTCCTCCTGCTTGATGAAGCCGGCCAAGGTGAGCCAGAGAGCGGGCAGGACCGAGGGCGCGCTATGAATCGGGAACCCGCGTTGTGACGGCAAAGCCTTGCGCCAGGCACCGGTCAGCTGGAACTTGCCGCTCGGCATCCGCATGTCGCTGGCATCGGCGGGAGGGCTGGCAGGCGAGGATCGGGCGGCGACGATCACGTCGGCCGCTTTTGCTGACGATGCCAGGACATCCGGAACCGTGGATAGCGCGGCTGCCGAACTTTCAGCATCGCCCTCCGTGGCCTGTGCCGCCGAAGGCGCACGCGGGGTCGACGTGGTTGCGATCACGACCGCAGGTGGAGTGGTGCCGACAGGCAACGCGACCTCGCTGTATCCCTTGCCGGTCTTTTCCTTGATCAGCTTGGCGACCTCGGCCTGCGCTTTGGCGTCGTTCACGGCTGTCTTGCTCAATGACTGACCATTGGTGCCGACGCGACCGTAGCGCACGCTGTAGGTGCTGCCGTCGCGACTGATCTCCCAGAACTTCGATGACTTGCCCTCGATCAGCTCAAACCGTTGCATTGCCTGCTTCCTCCAGAATGTGTTCGATATCGATGGCAGCCGCTGCGTGGCCGGCCAGTGCGGTCCAGTGGGCGAGGGCGCGAAACGCCGCCAGCGCGCCGTCGAAATTGCGCCCCGCGGATTCGTGAAGCTGTGTCGACAAGTCAGTCAATAGCGTCTCGGCCGTGCCGAGTCCCAGTGCGCGCGCCCGCCGCGCCAGCGCGCTCAATCGACGTCCGGTCGAGCCGGAGCGTCGCAGGCCATCGCGCAGCAGTTCGCACAGGCTGTCGTCGACCGCCTGCAGCCACTGCGCCAGCGGGTCGTCGACTGTGGACGGCGTGTCGGCCAGCGGCACTGCAGACACGCTGCCATCGGCTGCTGCGAGATCCGGC
>JANNWF010000246.1:0-7735 GCA_031408455.1 Pseudoxanthomonas sp.
TGGGCGCAGTTGCGGCGTTGGCTGCTGGGGAAGCCAGAAAAGTGTGGGGCACTTCAATGCAACGCCTTGCCGAGGTCAGTCGCGGCAGGCGGGCGTGATTCGTTCAATGCTTAACAGCGCTATTCCCCCACTCGCGCCAAATACATCACCTCTTCCAACCGGCAGTGCAGCAGAATCGCTCCCGGTAGATCAAACAGTCTCGGCTTGTCGCGAAAGTCGATCAGTCGATACAAGTGGAACTGATCGGGATCTGTCTTTGATCTGGAGAGTTCGTTGCGGCTGACGTAGAACGGGGTGAGCTGGCCGAAGGCGGTGGTCTTTACCACGATCAGGCGTTCAAAGCGGTCATTCGCAGCTGACCCCATTGGGCGCGGGTGACGGCCACCCATCGATGCAGCCTCGGCTGAATCAAGGCGAACAACGACCGTGGCACAGTCGACGAACGCCGCCGATCGAAGAGCTGGGCGCAACGCCTCAATCGCGTGTTCGGCATCGACGTGAGCGCCTGCGTTCACTGCGGCGGCGCGGTACGGATCGTGGCCAGCATCGAAGAACCCACAGTCATCCGCTCGATCCTCGATCACCTCCGCTTCCAGAACAACGGTGCCCTATCGCAAGCGCACTACCACCACCGACCGCGCGGGCCACCGGCCATAGCCGCGTAGTCGCAAGATCGGCCACGCCCCCCAACAGCGAAAACCAACAGCCATCAGATGCGGCGACGATCCCGCAGGGGCGCGCCAGGCCCGACGCCGGGATTCAGTGAGAAATGGCCACCGACGGCCAAGCTGCGCGCCCACGTGATGCCATAGTGCGCTCGCGCAGGCCCGATCCTTGCCCAAACCCGCGCTTGCGCGGCCGCCTCCTACCCGACAGGCCGCCAGAAAAGGGCGTTTGAACCGAATTTCCTATAGCTCGCCGGACGCTGTCCCCGTGCCCGATCCCCATTCCGGACGGCCAGCTTTCTGGTATATGCGGGAAGTGCCGACGGCGGATCCCTGCAAGGAAACGGGGTCGGAGGACAACTCCGCTTGAAGCGGAACTGTCCGCTGGCCCCATTTGGAATAATGATGGGGACAACCCTCCTTGGTCATTGCCCCATGCGCCTCGCCACCTTGCTTTCCCTGCTGTTGCTGCTGGGCGCCTGCGACTTGAACGAATCGGAGGAAACCCCGTCGACCGTCCGCGGGACGGCTTCCGATCTGGCCACGCTCGAGCGCTGCACCATGGCGCCGGCCACGGAAGCCGCGATCGCCGTCTGCACCCAGGCCATGGAACAGCTGCCGGAAGGCGCCTGGCGCGCGACGGCCCAGAGCGAGCGCGCCGAATTCCACCTCAAGTTCGGGCACACCGACGAAGCCACCGCGGACGCCGAAGCGGTGGTCGCGGAGCTGCCGGATTCGGGACCGGCGTGGCTGCGCCTTGCGGTCATCCGATTGACCGCCGACCAGGATGAGGCGGCCGCCCGCGATCTCGAGCAAGCGCGGCGCCTGAGTCCCGACGACGGCACGGTGGTGTACTTCCATGCGGTGATCCTGGATCGACGTGGCGACGACGAACGAGCGCTCGCGGAAATCAACCGCGCGGTGTCATTGCTGGCCGACGATCCTGACTTCCTGCCCGCCGCCCTTGGCCGACGCTGCCGGATCCGCGCAGACCTCGACATCGAACTCGACCTGGCCCTTGCGGATTGCGAAGGCAGCCTGCGCACCGTCGAAAAGGAAGATCGGCCGAACACGCGCTTCTTGCGCGGCCTCGTGTACTACCGGCTCGGACGCCATGCCGATGCCGTAGCGGATTTCGACCAGACGGTGTCGACGGCCAAGTTGGCCGGGCCTGCGCACTTCATGCGCGGCCTTGCCAAGCGCGCGCTCGGCGACGCGACGGCTGGCGACGCCGACGTGGCCGAAGGGATACGCCTGTACCCCGAGGCAGGCAAGGTCTATGCGCCCTACCTTCAAGCAGGGAATGCGGACGCGCCCGTCGATCCGACACAGGCCACCCGGTGAGCTACGACCTGCACTTCAAGCCGTGCTCCGGCGCCCTGTGCTATGCGCGGTCGCGGGAAAAAGTTCCCTGACCGAAGTCTCCAGCGGGCGCTGATCGACCCATTTCGGCCACTCGAAATCGCTTCGTACCACGGCAGAGCGGTCATTCATTCACATTTGCGGAAGGCGAGCTGACGATGCCCTGCGAGTCGCACACCTGTGTCGCTGTGCAGTTTCCGCGAATGCACGGGCTCGCTGTAGGCTTCGTTTTGACAGGGCGGATCGACGGCGGAAGTTCGAGCAATTCGATCAGATGCTGCAACGCGTGCACAAGACGGCCGACCACCAACCGATCCTCGAGCGCCACCGGAAACAACCGCTGGCTCACGCCGATTCGCCTACACCGAGCCATCGATTTGCTCCTTGCTCTGCACGGAAACAGCAAGCAAGATCAGGGCGAGTTTTTCTTCCGCTTCGCTAGCTGTATATGAAATCTGCTTTGTGTTGTTCGATTGCCGTTCTCCTGGTCGCCGCGGTGTCGGCCGAGACCCGGGAGCACACCTTGTCGCCTTCCGAGAAGGGCCGCATCGAACAGACGCTCCGCGAAATTCGAGACAGCAAGGAGATTACTCACCATCAGTACCAAGAGAGCATCGCGATTCTTAACGACAGCCAATGCGAAACGATCAATCGCACCTTCACTGACGCAGAGAAGTCCCGTTGGTCCCGTGACATATCGAAACGAAAACATTCCCTTGGAGCCGAAGCAGTCCAATCATTTCGATCCGCGCAATGGCGCGTCGTTTACGTTACCTACCCGAACGCGGAGCCCGCTTATCATTTCCACGATGGTTCCAGGTCAGTGACGGTGTGGGGCGGAGCAGCCACCATCTTTGATGCGCCTGACATTAAGCGCTGGGTACTGGAGCAGGCACCGGGCATTCCCCAGCGGTTGGCTCACTGCTTTGCGTGGCATGTCACCTATGACCGCGACATGTAAGGCTTACGAGGGGTGCCAAACTAGCTTCGTCCGGTCTCGCAATCAACATCGCCGCGGATTTCCGCGCCACTCGAAAACGCCCTCATGCATCAAGGCTCCTGCCACTGCGGCGCTGTCAAACTGAAGCTCCCTTTCACGCCCGTTGTGGCTACCGCGTGCAACTGCTCGCTATGTCGTCGGATCGGCGGACCGTGGGTCTACTTCGAGTTCGGCACCGTCGAGATAGCGGGGCACCCCGAGAACACCGCCGAGTACATCCAAGGCGATAAAACATTGAAGACAATCCGCTGCCGAACCTGCGGGTGTGTCACGCATTGGGAGCCGATCGATCTCAAGCCGGGCGCCAGGCATGGCGTCCATTTGGGAAACTTTGATCCCGAGTTCCTAGCGTCGGTGAGAGTGCGCAATATCGATGGCGCAAACACTTGGAAGTTTTTTGACGAAATGACTTCAAACGACGAGCCGCAGTCGCAGGGCGAGCGTCCTTAGGTGAGAGGCGCAATGCGACCCACAAGAGTCACTCAAGCACATCGGTAAAAAAGAGAAAGCGGTCACTCGCAGGTGACCCTATTGGGCGCGGCATAGGGGCTGCCATCGATGCAGCCGACGCTGACGTCAACTCGAACGACGACCACCCCCACCCGACGAACTCCGCCGCGCGATGACTTGAGCGCAACGCATCAAGCGAGTGCTACTCCGGGCATCCTGCCCTCCGCGCTCGGAGCCAGACTTTCGGCTGCTCCCAATCGTTCCAGGCGATTGGGTCAACATCGACGCGAGCACCTGCGTCCACTGCGGCGGTGCGGTGCGGATCGTGTCCGTGGCCATTTCTCACTGAAACCCGACGTCGGGCCAAACGCGCCTCTGCGGGATCGTCGCCGCATCTGATGGCTGTTGGTTTTCGCGGTTGGGGGGGGGCGTGGCCGATCTTGCAACTACGCGGCCTTGGCCACGGCCGGTGGCCCGCGCGGTCGGGACCGGTAGTGCCCTTCCTCCAGCGCGCCGTGCTTTGCGAAGTTGGCGAGGATGGCGCGGATGGCGTCCGTTGTCGCCGCTCGGCACGCCCGCCTGATCGGCTAACCAGCGGGCTATCACGCGATGCACAATCGCCAGTACCGGGCCGATGGCGTCGGGCTTGTGGCGAACAGAAAGCGCAAGGGGTAAGGAAAGCTCAGCACCCATTGCCGTACTGGAGGTGATCGAGGATGCGCACGGCGCGCTCGGCGACGAACGCGATCAGTTGCATGCTGCCGCCGCAGCGTCGGCAGCGCAGCGGGTCGGCCCAGTAGATGCGGGAGAGCAGCGGTGCCCAGGCGCGAACGCTGGATGGCGCGGCGAGGATCGGTTCTGGAATGGGCCGGATTGTGGTCGTCAGCCCTAGTTGCAAGCGGATGGCGGCTGCCAGCGCCGGCTGATGCTGTGCCAATGTTGCTGAACCAGCCACCCCGAGCTTGGGCGGGTCTCAAACCAGCAGGGCGCGGGCGCATCCGACGAAAGCTGCCGCAAAGTCAAACCGTTCACGCCTTAGAATCAATGCCTTGCGAAAAAGTGGGCAGTTCCCCAGATGACCGAAGCATCATTCGACGAAGGCTGGCTTCCCGCTGCCACGGCACTTGCCATCGAGCCCATCGGCGCCGCCGATGTCGAATCGCGTGCCGCCAGTGCCGGCATCCGCGCCCAAATCGACTGCCGGATCCACAATCGTCGAATGGAGCACCTCGCCGGACGCCTCGCCGCGCTTGCGGCGCTCCGTTCCGCGGGTTCGGATGACGCGATCGTCGGCAGCCGGGACGGGGTTCCGGTATGGCCCAGCGGATTTTGCGGATCGATCAGCCATAGCGCCGGCCTCGCTGTGTCCGTGGCAGCACGCAAAGGGGATTGGCGCTCGCTCGGTATCGATATCGAGACGCGCATTTCGGCCAGCCGTGCGCGCATCTTGCGCAAGGCGATGCGCGACGACGAGTTCGCTGCCGCGCAGGCATTGACCGATCCGTGGGCATGGACGCGCGCCTGGGCGGCCAAGGAAGCGGCCTTCAAATGCCTGAGCGCGCTCGGCGCCGACATGGCCTTCGAGGCGCTGGTGCCGAGCTGGACAGGTAGCGCTCGCGGCGAGTTGCACGCCTCGGTGGGTGGCGCGGCCATTCGCCTCGTACTTTGCAGCCGGATTCAAGACGAACTGATCTGGGTGGTGGCCGGTGCCTGCTGATCGCTGACACGGTCGATCTTCTGTGCCGGCTGCAGGTTCGAGCCACCGGGCGGGTTAGACGGTATCCACGCCATTTGCGGAGTTCATCTGCCACGTACACTGACCAGAAAACCCGGCTCTGGACTTGCTGCGCCGCTACTAGGACTGGCAGTTTCCGGACGCGGGTGCCGAGCGCCGTCGGACGCTATATAAACCAGGCGGCGGGGGAGCTGCGTGAGCTGCTCGTCGACGCCCCGCGCCTGCAGCTGCGCGCCGATGTCCCGGTTGGCGCCTACTCCAGCGGCGGCCTCGACTCCTCCGGCCTCGTCAGCCTGGTTCCAAGCGTCTCGGACGGCGTTGCGTAACGTCTCGATCACCTTCGATGACGCCGAATATGCGGAAAGCGCCTTCCAGCAAGCGCTGGTGCGCAGCGCCTTGGCAAGCTGAGATGGCTTACTCATAATGGCGTCAATCCTTTTCGCGGAAGACCGATTCGCATGGCCAGGCGTCAGAGTCGAATAGTCACCGGCTTGGCCGGATTGTTGGCCGTGAGCGGCGTCAACGGTCTGCTGAACGATCCCGGCAACAGTTTGTTGGGGTCGGCCTACGCTCAGGATGACGAGTCCTGGGATGAGGAGGCCAACGCTGATGAGACCGACGAATCGAGCGCCCAGGGCAGCGACGAAGCGGGCGACGGCGAGTCCGCGCCGGAATCGGCGTCGACCGGAGATGGTTCAGGCACGCAGGAGGAAGCCGCGCCTGCAGAACCTGCTGAAACGGCTGAGGATCCCGTCGCCACGACCGGCTCTGGAGAAGCAGCCGCTGAAGCCGTTGCCGAGACGCCGGCTGAGCCCGGTCCAGCACCCGAAGCAGTCGCCAACACGCAGGATGCGCCCCAGGCAGCGGAAGGCTCGGAACCCCAGGATGCTTCCGGGACGGACAATGGTGGATCGTCGGAGGAGCAAAAAATCAGAGCATTGCTCGAGAGCGTTGATCCTACCGGTGCCAACTCAATTGGCAACAGCGATCTGATTAGTAGCACCCAAATTAACTCGGTACATGCTCTGGCTTTTATCAAGTACGTAGAGGAAGAGTTCAATATCGAGCTCACAGCGGAGGAAATCAATCTTAAGTTCAATACCATCGAATCAATCGGGGCATTAGTCCGTAGCAAGCGGCCGTAGGTCTGACACGGCAGCCTTCGCCGGGTCACGCGTGGCCCTCAGGATTCGACTACGGCGCGGAACCGTTTGTTAATGGCTCGCCGTGGGTCCATGCAGCGCCGTTTGGGTACCTCCCGTACGGATCAGCGCCGCATGCTGTCCGAGTGGCTATAGGGAATTCAAACGCCCTTTTCTAGCAGTCTGTTGGGTAGACGGGGGCCTTGCAAGCATCGTTATACCTCGTTGCGCCGCACGCTGCTCCGTCCCGCTGCTCGAACAATTGGCGCGTTTGCGGTCACCTTGGTGGCACTCGCGCTGTTGCTCGATCGTCTGTTCCCGCTACCCCTACCCAACCTCAATCGCGACGCCACCACCGTCGTGCTGGCGCGCGACGGCGAGCCCCTGCGTGCGTTTGCCGACGCGAGGTGTGTGGCGCTATCCGTTGCGCCTGGATGAAGTTCCCAGCGACTATCTGCAAGCGCTGCTGCATTTTGAAGATCGGCGGTTTCGACATCACCCGGGGATCGACCCCCTGGCCTTGCTGCGGGCGACCTGGCAAGCCATTCGCTACCGACGAATCGTGTCCGGTGGGTCGACGCTGACCATGCCGGTCGCGCGTCTGATCGATCCGACGCCGCGCTCGTTGTTCGGCAAGTGTCGACAGGCCTTGCGCGCGTTGCAACTCGAGTGGCATCTCGACAAGAATCAGATGCTCACCCTGTACGTGAATTACGCGCCATTTGGCGGCACCTTGGAAGGCGCGCAGGCGGCCAGTTATGGCTACTTCGGCAAGCCGCTGGCCAGAATTTCGCCGGCCGAGGCAGCGTTGCTGGCAGTGCTGCCTCAGGCCCCGAGCAGGTACGCCGTGGAAGAACGGCACGACTCACGTCGAGTTCGAGTCCATCGACTTCATCGCCAAGCTGGCCGCCCTCGTCCCGCCACCACGCGCGCATCTCACCCGGTTCCACGGTGTGTTTGCCCCGAACGCTTGGACGAATGAGTCGTGGGATCTTTCCGCTGGAGTTCGAAGACTTTAAGACGCTTTCCGATAGTCCGGTTGATCCCCGTTGGCTGCATCTAGGAGTCTCTGAGTATGGGCCGTCGCAAGCGCGACCTTCTTGGCTCTACGTTACTTCCGGCGGTTCCACTCCTTGGGAGGGCTGTCCTGACAAGATTGAGGAAACAACCTATTCGTGGCTCGGGGTTGAGTTTGTGCTCGAGTCGCCTTGCCAGGGAGACTGGCCCATTCAAGTGTTAAAGCGGTTGCTCGCCTACCACCTGCTTGCATCCTGTGGCCGATTTGGGGATGCCCCGATGCCTGACTACGGACATAGAATCCCGGTTGGCGGCCCAATTGACTGTAAGTCTTCGCTTCTCCGCTTTCTTGCTCTATGCGCAC
>JANNWF010000247.1:0-2809 GCA_031408455.1 Pseudoxanthomonas sp.
ATTCGCCGCCGCGAATTTCACAGTCCGCTTGGGTGGTACGGATCGGTCGCCGCGCGCTCATGAACGTCGCTGCAGCGCCCAGTTTGCGAACTTGCCCTGGCAGGAGGCAGTCGACGATCAACAAGTCCTCTGCATTCCGAACCTTTGGCTTGGCCGCGAATGCCACCGGAGACGGCATTGCCGAGGCGACCATGACCACTGCCGCAATCGCCATGGAGAGCACGGCGCGCGTGGGGTTTCGAGCCGATTGCTGGTGGATCTTGCTCATGTCTGCACCCTCCTTAGGGAGCGCTGTTCAAGCGAGTGCCCGGAGTATACTGCGACCCACTCGACAATCTTGTTCAGCTGGGGGACTCCATGGGTATGCGAACTCGCGCCGCGACGGCGATGTGTGCGGTGGCTGCAGCTCCAAGGCGCTTAGGAATGACCAAGCTGCTCGCAGGTCTTGCGCTGCTTGCATCCGTTTTTGCTGTCAACGCGCAGACGATCAACTTCACTGCGCCGGGGCAGGTCATCAATGTGTTCGTCGGCGATCCCATTTCCGCGGAAGTGCGAACTCTCAATTCAGGCGGCGCACCGACTGGTAGCGGTGTCCTCACTTGGCAATTGAATTCTTGCTCTGCCGTGCAGTTCGCGACCATTCCGCCCTCCACCGCTGACGCCTCCGGATTCACCACAGCACAACTGACCGCGCAGAGCCCAGGCTCATGTGTGCTCGATGCGCAATGGGACCCGGATTTCACCGGTCCGACGCTGCCAATCGGTGCCTCACCGTCGCTGCAAATCAACGTAACGGCGATCCAAGCCAATCCAGCTCAGCTCAAGTTCACTTCACCGGACTTTTTTGAACAAGTCGGCGTTGGCCAAACCATCGGTGCTGAAGTCGAATCACGGGTTATGAACGTGCTGACCGGCGGCGGCTTGTTGACCTATGCCATTGATCCCATGTGTCCCCATGTCGTCTTGGTTCCGCCGGTTCCCACCACCGCGTTGTCAGGGGGATTTACCAGCGCAAGCGTAATGGGCATCAGCCCGGGATCCTGTCAGGTCCTGGCACGCTGGGACCATGACAACGACAGTCAAACACCAGACGCGGTTGCCTCGCCAACCCTGACGGTCGCGGTCAATGCCGGCCCACTTGTCATCACGTCTGTCGACGGCCCAGCCAGCATCATTCCGGTCACCGACGATCCAACCTTTGCGGTCAGAGTCACGCGCGATGGCTTGCCCTTTCAGGCGAATTTGGAGTATCGAATCTCCGAGGGGAACCTTAAGCCGAGGTTTTTTGGTGGCGCCTGCAACCCAGCGTTCGCCACGGACGTCAATGGTGATGGCCAGTTCGTATTTTCCGAGCAATCCCTGGTGACTTCCGCGAGCAGTTATGTCGTGGTCGTTTCAGCGTATGACCCGAACAACTGCCGCAGTGGCAATAATTCAGTCGCACCCTCGGGCCTCCCGCCGCAAGTGCAGTACACGTTTACAGGCGAGCCCGTCGAAGTGGTTTTTGACACGCCTGCGAACGAAATTCGCATCAATCAGCCCGCCACCTTCAATGTCTTGCTACGTACGACGCCCTCTGGCATTCCAGTGGCTGGATTTCCGCTGGACTGGTCATTTACCGGCGCGGCCACTCCAGCCAATTCAGGCATCACCGCATTAACCAATGCCAGCGGCCAAGCCTCGTTTACGTTCACGCCCACGTCGCTGGGCTTCCGCTCGGTGAACATCGGCAACAGCTCGATCAACGTTTCCAATTCGACATCAGTCGCAGTATTCAACCTGATCCTGAGCGTGGAAACTGCACCGCCCAGCCAGAGCTTCACCGACGAAGTTGGCGCGGCGATCAGGGTGCAAGCCTCCAAAGATTTTGGCTCGCCGCAGTTGCGTGACCAAACGCCGTCGCCACCCATTGGAGCGATCCCCTTGGGCAACGTGCCGGTGACATTCACCATCAGCAGTGGCAACGGCCTGTTCACTGCCAACAACAGCACAACCTTTGTGGCGAACACTGCAGCGGTCCCCATGGGCGCGCCCAACGGCGCCGCCGGCCCCGGTCAGGTGCTGAGCTCACCCGTACGGATCGGTCGCACGGCCAGCCCCGTACAGGTGACCGTTTCTTCGCCGGGCTTTGCCGCGCTAACCGCCAGCTACGCCGTCACGCCTTCGACCTACCTGTTGCAGGCGGTGTCATCGACTTCGGTGGCGATTGCCTCTGATCAGACAACGCAGCTTGTGGCGCAAGTACTTCGTGGCGCGTCAGGTGCACCAGCGCCGATCGGTGCCGGTGAAGCCGTCACCTGGAGCATTACTGCGCCGGCCAATGGGGCCACCATCAGCTCGCCCGTGTTGACCGATGGTTCTAGCAACGCGACATCAACCTTCACTCCACAGACAGCAGGCACCTACCAAGTGGTGGGTCAATTCGACCCCGGTATCGGTGGAGTGGCACCCAGCAGGGTGAACTACACCATTGATGTCGGCGGCCCGACAGTTGTGAAGTCATTGGTGCCGTTCGAAGGCGATATGACGCGGGGCGGTGCCGGCTTCAGTTTCCCGATCAGCGTGCGCTATCTGGAGAACGGGGTGGCGGCTATCCCGGCCTCTCCGGAAACCGTGCTTTGGTCCGTCACCTCGGGCGACGCAGAAGTTTCACCGGCGTCATCGCCAGTGGGTAGTGTCACTGCGCTTGCCAACGCTACCGTTACGTTTGGTAGCAATCCCGGCCCGGTAATTATCTCAGCGCGGTTGCAGAGTTCGCCCAACGCGACAACATTTTTCTATCTCGAGTTTGAGCAGAACGTCGTCTTGA
>JANNWF010000248.1:0-3496 GCA_031408455.1 Pseudoxanthomonas sp.
CGTAGGCGGAAGCTCACCCAGGCTCCAGGGATGGACCAGCCAGACATCACGACCTCGTACGGCATCCGCGTCAGGAGCAGTCAGACCTTGATCGGCGGGCGGCTCGGCGGCAACACGCGGCTCGATCAAGGACCACCCGTCGTCAGGCATTCGATGTTCGCCTGGAGCATGGCCAGCCGGCTGGCGCGCCATGCGGTCGAGCGCCTCGTACGAGGTGTCGATCACGCTGCCCGGGCTATGCCACGGCGCGGGCGCGTAACGAGCAACGTTCTCGGCATTGAAAAGATAGGGCTTGCTGCTGCCGGTGCCGGCGACCCACTGCCAGCTGAGGTGGTTGCTGGCCAAGTCGCCGTCGAGCAAGTGGCTGTAGAGCCAGTCGGCGCCGGCGCGCCAGTGCACCTTGCGCAGGTGCACGACGTAGCTGGCCAGCCACATCCGTGCGTGGTTGTGCAGCGTGCCGGTCGCGTAGAGCGCGCGCACCGCCTCGTCCACCACCGGCACCCCGCTGCAGGCGTGGCGGATGTCGGCCGGTAGCTCGCGGGCGTAAGTCTCGTCAGGTAATAGGCCGGCGTGCAACGCGTCGAAAATGCCCTCGCCGCAGTGCTGCCAGACGTGACGGAAGTAGGCGCGCCAGCCCAGTTCGTAGACAAACTTCTGCCGTGCGGGCAACGACGGTTGGCGCTCGGTCACACCGGCCAGCACGTCAACCAGCGTCACCAACCCATGCGTGATGTAGGGCGACAGGCCGCTCACTGCGCCGTCCAGCGCGTTGCGAGTGCGCGCGTAGGTGTCGGGCTGCACGGCAGCGATACGAGCCCGCGCTGCAGCAATTGTTGGCGCGAAACATTCACCCATGTCTGCTTGCTGCATCGACACCGCTGGAATACCGATGGAAAGAAGGCCTGATCATGGAATTGAATGCTCCCCAGCTGACTGGGTCGCTTGGTCGGCATCCACAGGGTCAGGCGCGTCGGCCCCGGGCGTCTGGCCCAGCAGCAGCGCTGCGCAAAGCGACTGAGCCGAAAGCCAAGCCCCCTCGACGCCCGAGCCGCCGAGAAAATCACCGCAGACGCCTAGCCCGGTGGCCGCGTTCCACCAATACGAGCCCGAGTCTGCAGCTTGATGGGACTCCGGCAGCGCATATCGCCAGCGGTGCACCGTGCAGTGCTGCCAGTCGACCGGTCGACCCAGCCAGTCACTCAGCGCCGCCCGCATCGCCTGCTGGACCCATGGCGCCGGTTGTTCGAGGTGACGGCGGCTCCAGTCCTCCCGTGCGTGCAGAACCCAGTGGTTAAGACCAGGCGAGCGCTGCCGGCCAGGACGTGATTCATTGCGTAGTACCCAGCCCAGCAGTCCGGTCGGCGGCCGAGCCACATCCCACGCCGGCCCCGATTCCAACCCGCCGGCGATGCCCAGCAACGTCCAACACGGCTGCATGCTGATCAATGTCGCCTGTTGGGCCCAGTCGGCTTGGTGCGGACTGAGCAAGGGCGCCGCCTGCACTGGCGGCAGCGCCAGCAGCACTGCATCAAACGTCACAGGGTGTGGTTCGCCACCGACACGCACCTTCCAACCGAGCGAACTCTTATCGAGGGCGTCAACGGCGGACGACCAGTGTGTCGCCACACCCTCCAGCAGGTGTCGACACAGCGAAGGCATGTCCGGCACGGGCAGCAGCAGCCGACCAGCTTGCTCGAGCGGCAAACTGCCGGCGGCAAGTTTAGGCTGCCAATCAGACAACCAGCCGGCTCGCAGGGCAGTATCCACGAAGACTCGAAAAGCGTGGGATTGCGCCGTGATGGCCACGGCACCGTGGTCGAGTCGGGTCAGGCAGGAATGCCCCTGCCGATCCACCCACTCAACCCGACGGGTGGCCAGCCGGCCTCCTGCCCCGCGCGACTTGTCGAACACGTGCACCGAGTGCCCAGACAAGATCAGCGCACGCGCGCAGGCTGCACCGGCGATACCGGCGCCGATCACGGCGATGGCCTGTGGATTGGCGGCTTTCATGGCCCAAATGTTAGCGAGACGCGTGTCAGCGCGAATTCACGCGCGGAAGTGAGGCGCAGCCCCTCCCCGCCTGAGCCAGCGAGAAGCTTGACCGTTAGGCGCGCTGGCGGGTGACGGCAACAGGCGGCGCGGGTTGGCGCGATTGACTGAAGTATCCGAGGACTCGCAGTCCCGACAGGCGTGGTCGATCTGGCCGCGTATTCACGTGCGAACAGGCGCAGGGTCGCGCTGCTTGACTTCCTGCAAGCCTTCGTCAGCCCATGCACCAGGAGCGTGAACGAACGACCGCTCTCCCGAGGCGATTTTGAGTGGCCGAAATGGGTCGCTTTCCGCCGGTCAACATCTCGCCAGCCGCCGAGAAAGGCCACGCGACGTAAAGGGTCATGACGATTGTCGCTCAGCGTGGCTACCTATTTCGCCTCGCCCGTGATGCGCTGGCCAATTTCGCCGCGCGAACGCCTTTGCCAGCCCTCACGAATACATCTGATGCCAGCGCTGCAGTTGCAGTTGGCCGCTTTTCCCTACCTCGACTCCTACGCGCCTGCGACCATTGCGGGGCCGATTTTCACACCGGGCTCGGCAGTACGATCCCGCGACGCGCACTCATCGACGAGCAAGGAGAAGCGCCAGTTCCTCATGGCAGCGAGGGCAGGCCGTTGCTCAGATCAAGCACCGCGGAGGCGATCAGATCGCCATCCGGAGATTCGACCGTATTGTCCTCGAAAAGACCGCCGTCGACTGCCAGCGAGCCGAGGTTGAGCACCGCGCCAGCCGCCAGCGCGTCACTGCTGGAGCGGACCACCTCATTGGCGATGAAGCGGGTTCCGAACAGCTCGAGCGCGCCGTTGTTGACAACGATGCCGCCATTTTCGGCGACGCCACGTATCCGGTTGTATCCGAGCAAGCTGTCGCGCATCTGCATTTGACCAAGGTTGTGCACGATGGTGTGTGCGACAGCCGGGTCGTTCTCCGAATCGGTGATGGTGACCCGCTCCAGAGTCAGATTGCCGTGATTGACCAAGGCGCCTCGGTTGGCCTCTGCGAGCACCAGATCGCTCAGCTGCGCCACGCCGTCGGTGGCGATTTCCAGCAGGCGCATCGGGGTGCCGCTATAGCGACGAATTTCTGCACCGTGACCGAGGATCTGCAGGTGGCCCTTGAACGGCGGCAGACCGAGCCCGCTCGAGTCAGTCCAGTCGAGGGTGTAGATGCCGCCAGCGGCCAGATGAATGACGTCGGCATCTGGCGTGGCATTCGCGCTCTGGATCGCGCGGATCAGCCCGGCCACGTCACGGTTGGCGATCTGCCATTCGGCGGCCGAGGCGGGAGCCGCGAGAGCGGTCAGAGCAAGCAGAGTGACGGGGAAGAAGGCGCGCATGGTCGGTTCCGGGTGTGAGGGTGCTTCGGTTGCAACGGTGGCAGGAAGTTTTGGAGTCTGTGCTCGACTTGCGGCTCAGCTGCAACTGCTTGCGTTTGCCGTTGCAGG
>JANNWF010000249.1:0-2972 GCA_031408455.1 Pseudoxanthomonas sp.
TGCTCCTGCATTTGCTGTTGCTCCTGCATTTGCTGTTGCTCCTGCATTTGCTGTTGCTCCTGCATTTGCTGTTGCTCCTGCATTTGCTGTTGCTCCTGCATTTGCTGTTGCTCCTGCATTTGCTGTTGGGCCCCGTCATGGCGCCGAGCAGCGGAGCCGGGCTCGGGGGAAAGGCGCGCATGTCCGAGCACATGGATGTGCGAGTTCGCGCCGGCCCGAGAACGGCGAGCAGCGCAGGGTACGGCGAAGCCGCGCAATGCTCGGGTCGCCTTTCTTTTGGTTACTTTTCTTTGGCGAAGCAAAGAAAAGTGACTCGGCCGCCGCCGTAGGCGGACGAAACCGTGCGAAGAGCCAAACCAATGCGAGAGAAGCGAAATCTGGATTCCGGCCTTCGCCGGAATGACGAATAAAGAGTGTCGTCACAACGACACGCCCTCAACTCAATGAAAAACAAAAGCGCCCCAATGCACGCCCATATCACCCTCCTCCCCGGCGACGGAATTGGCCCCGAAGTGGTCGCCCAAGGTCGCTTGCTCCTCGAAGCGATTGCAGCACGCTACTGCCACAGTTTCAGCATGGAGGAGGCACTGATCGGCGGATGTGCGATCGACGCGGATGGCGATCCGCTTCCGGCGGCGACAATTGCAGCTTGCCAGCGCGCAGATGCGGTGTTGCTGGGCGCGGTGGGTGGTCCGAAGTGGTCGGATCCGAATGCGCCGGTGCGGCCTGAGCAGGGCCTGCTCAAGCTGCGGGCAACGTTGGGAGTGTTCGCGAATTTGCGGCCAGTCAAGCCTCATCCGGCGGGAGCCAAGCAGTCGCCCATCAAGGCTAGATTGTTGAAGAACGTCGACCTGATTTTCGTCCGCGAACTCACTGGCGGCAGCTACTTCGGGGCCAAGCAGCGGACCGCTGAGATGGCCACTGACGAATGTCGCTACACCGTGACCGAGATCGAGCGCGTCACTCGACGCGCCGCAGAATTGGCGCGCGTGCGGCGCGGCAAACTCACCCATGTCGACAAATCCAACGTGATGGAAACCTCGCGCCTTTGGCGGAGCACGGTGACGCGGATCATGCGCGAGGACTATCCCGACGTGCGCGTGGAGCACTTGCTGGTTGACTCAATGGCGATGTATTTGTTGACCCGGCCATCCGACTTCGACGTGATCCTGACCGAAAACTTGTTTGGCGACATCTTGACCGACGAGGCGGCGGTGCTGGCCGGCTCGATGGGGCTGTTGCCGTCGGCGTCCTTGGGCGTTGGCAAGGTCGGTCTGTATGAGCCGATCCACGGTTCGGCGCCTGACATCGCCGGCAAAGGTATCGCCAATCCCTATGCCACGATGTTGTCGGTAGCGATGCTGTTGCGCCACTCGCTGGGACTAGAAACCGAAGCCAGCGCCGTTGAAGCGGCGGTATCGCAGGCATTGAACGATGGCGTGCTGACCCGCGACTTGCGCAAGCGTGGCGCCGCCAGCACGAGCCAAGCGGGCGCGGCGGTGATCGCGCGCTTGCCATCGGTTGCACGGCAGCAGCAAGCCGCGTGAGCTCGTTCGTGGCCAACAAAGATCCTGTCGCCGCGCCGCCTGCGCTGTTGATCGACCGCGCCGAATGGTTGCGCGCCATCCTCACCGCGCCGGTGTACGACGTCGCCCGGCGCACGCCGCTTGATCCAGCGCCGCGCATTTCCAAGCGCATCGGCAATCAGGTGCTGCTCAAGCGGGAAGATTTGCAGCCGGTGTTCTCGTTCAAATTGCGCGGGGCTTACACGTGTTTGGCCCAACTCACAGCGGAGGAAAAAATCCGCGGCGTGCTGGCTATTTCTGCCGGTAATCACGCCCAAGGCGTCGCTCTGGGTGCCAAACAATTGGGCATCGACGCCACCATCGTGATGCCGGCGACCACACCGCGCATCAAGGTGGAAGCGGTTGAAGCCTTGGGTGCACGAATCGTTTTGCACGGCGATAGTTACGACGAAGCCGCTGTGCATGGACGCGCGCTGGCGCAGCAACAAGGCCGCAGCCTGATCCACCCGTATGACGATCCCGCGGTGATCGCCGGCCAAGGCACCGTGGCGATGGAGTTGCTGGCACAACGCAGCGGCAAGCTCGATGCGGTGTTTATTCCTGTCGGAGGCGGGGGCTTGTGCGCCGGCATGGCGGTGTACTTGAAGTCACTCGATCCCAGCATCCGCGTGATCGCAGTGGAACCCGACGACGCCGCCTGTTTGCAGGCGGCGATGCGTGCAGGCCAGCCGGTCCGGCTGGAACAGATCGGCCTGTTTGTGGATGGCTGCGCCGTGCGCGAAATCGGCAGCGAAACCTTCAAGGTCTTGCGTGAGTGTGTCGATGAAGTGGTGACCGTGGATGCCGATCAAGTCTGCGCGGCAATCCGCGATGTGTTCGAGGACACCCGCAGCATTGTCGAGCCGGCGGGTGCGCTGGCCTTGGCCGGTCTCAAGCGTTGGGTAACCGAGAACAGCGCCCAGAACCAAACCTTGGTCGCGGTGCTGTCTGGCGCCAACATGAATTTTGATCGCTTGGGCCACATTGCTGAGCGCGCCGAGGTGGGCGAGCAGCACGAAGCGTTGTTCGGGGTGACGATTCCTGAGCAGCCAGGTAGCTTCTTGGCCTTCTGCCGCTGCATCGGTCGCCGCGCGATCACCGAGTTCAACTACCGGTATCACGCCCAATCAAAAGCACAGGTGTACGTGGGTGTCGCGCTAAAGGGCGGCAGCGCCGAGCGCTTGGCGGTCCGGCAGGCGCTTGAACAGGGCGGATTCGACGTCGCCGACTACACCGAAAGCGAAGTCGCCCGTTTGCATGTGCGCCACTTGGTGGGCGGACCGGCGACCGGCTTGCGGCGTGAGCGGCTGTTTCGCTTCGAGTTTCCTGAGCGTCCGGGTGCGCTGTTGCAGTTCTTGGAAACCTTGGGTACACGCTGGAACATCACCCTATTCCACTATCGCAACC
>JANNWF010000250.1:0-4618 GCA_031408455.1 Pseudoxanthomonas sp.
CCAGCATCCTGACCTCAACCGCCGAACGCGCCGCCCTGCAGCGCCTGTTCGACTTGGGTTTGCATGACAGCTTTCGGTTGCATTCGGACGAGGCGGGACAGTTCAGCTGGTGGGACTACCGCGCGGCCGGTTTTCGCCGCAATTTGGGCTTGCGGATTGATTTAGCTTTGCTGTCCGAATCGCTTCGGGCGCGATGCAGCGCCGCAGGAATCGACCGCCAGCCGCGCACTTGGGAGCGGCCCAGTGATCACACGCCGGTGTGGGTGGAAGTGGATTAGGGGTTCAATATCGTTGGGGTTCCGCCCCGGACGTTGCGCGGCATTCCGGCGAGTGCCGGAATCTAGCTGGTGCTATTCATTCCGGTGAGTGCCGGAATGCCAAACATTGCCGCCAGTAACAAACGACGACCCGCTAAGTCTCCCGCCAGCGACTCGCCCCCAGCAAGATCACCCGCAACTGGCGGACGAAGTTTTCCAGCAGTTCCTGCTCTTGTTTTGGCCGGCCACTGGGCACATCCAGAATGTCGGATGCGGCGTTCAACATGGTGGTGACGATCAGGCCGCAAATCATTTGCAGCGTCGCGGACGACAAGTCGGGCAGGGTGCCGAGGGTGCGTAGGTCTTGCGCCATCTCGGAGGCAAAGTGACTTTCTTCGGAGCGAATGGCATTGCGGATCGCGCGTGAACCGCCGCCGCGTTCGCGGGCGATGAAGCGGAACACCTCGCTGCGGCTGGCCACAAAACGCTGATAGATCTGCACCGAGCCTCGCAGCATGTCGGTGGGTGGAATGCCGTCGCGACGTGCTTCGCGCAGCAAGCGGCGGAGGGTTACGCCGCCCATCTCGACCAAGGCCAAGCCGAGTTCGTCGAGGTCCTTGAAGTGGCGATAAAACGCCGCCGGAGCCACGCCTGCCTGACGGGTGATTTCGCGCAGGCTGAGCGCGGTGTAGCCGCTGCCGCCGCCAATCAGTGCCAGCGCGGCATCGATCAGGCGTTGTCGAGTGCGCTCTTTCAGTTCACCGCGCGATGGTGATGGTTCGTCGCTGACGCGCGCTGTGGCTGGCTTGATTGCTGGCAATCCGGTGCTCCCAAGCGGCGCCGTTGGCCGCAGCAAAGTATAGGTCGTCGGCCTGCTGCTGCCGGTCGGATTGACTCTCTTGAGTAGACGCTCTAGTTATTTTGCGTAAACATATGTTCACCGTAACTGCGCAGATCGCCATGAACTCCTCGCTCGCCACTGTCCCAACCAAGCGCTCGCCCGTGCGTCGGCTGCTCGGCAATCCACTGCTGGCGCCGTTCAATCAGGCGCCGGTCTGGGATCGTTTGACCACGGCAATCAACCCGACATGGTCGTGGGCAGAGCCGCGCGCCAAGGTCGTGCGCGTGGTCGATGAAGCGCCTGACGTGCGCAGTCTTTGGCTGAAGCCCAATCGCCGCTTCGGCAGTTTCCGGCCGGGACAGCACGTCCTGTTGACCCTCGATATCGACGGCGCCCAGCACACGCGTTGCTTCAGCTTGTCGGCTGCCCCGCGCAGCGACGGCCTGCTGCGACTGACCATTCGGAAGCAGGCAAACGGCCCCGTCTCATCCGCCGCGCACGCGCTTGCAGCCGGAGCGGTGGTGCGCTTGAGCAAGGCGCAAGGCCAGTTCACGCCCACCGAATCGGCTCGCGCACTGTTTCTGCTCTGCGCCGGCAGCGGGGTCACCCCGATGATCTCCTTGTTGCAGGCGATGGCGGCAAGGCAGTCGACCCGCGAAGTGCATGTGCTCCATAGTGGCCGCTCCGCGGAGACCACGATTTTTGCCGACGAGCTGCGCCAGCTCAAAGCGGCATGGCCGGCGCTGAACCTGCAGCTGCATGCCAGCGGCGTTGATGGACGTCTGGACGCGGCAAGCATTGCGCGCCACGTGCCGGTCTGGCGGGAGTGCGAAACGCTGCTGTGTGGACCCGCCGATTTCATGCAGCTGGTGGAGGCGATGTACGCCCGCGCCGGTATCCGAGAGCAGCTGCAATGTGAAAGCTTTGGTCGCCGCGCGGCCACCGTCGACGCCAATGCCGAGCGTCACTCTGTTAGCACATCAGAATCGAAACAACTGTTCACAGCACTTGCCGGACAGAGCTTGCTGGAGGCCGCCGAGAGCGCCGGCATGAAGCCGCGATTCGGTTGTCGCCGCGGTATCTGCCGCACCTGCCAGTGCAGTAAGCAAAGCGGCACGGTGCGCAATTTGCTCACCGGAGAGATCTCCGGCCCCGGCGAAGAGCTGATCCAACTCTGTATCTCGACGCCGCATAGCGCCGTCGAACTCGCGATTTGACGGTCATGGCTCGTTAGCTCTAGGAATCGTGAAACAGGCGGGCTGCCATGACCGCCAAGCGGAGCGAGGTACTTCCTAACCCCTCCCCGGCCCGTCCGGCGCGATGCGCGCTCAGCCCTGCACAGGCCTTTGGCCTGTAATCGGCAGGGCATCGCCCCCGAACATCGGGGAGGGAGTCTGATCCGAACTAAACCGTCCTTCATTCCAACCGGATGACATGCTGCTCATGACTATCAAAACTCGTCTCAGTCCCGCTGCGTTGATCGCCTTCGAGGCAGAGCTAACTGATTTGCGCAAAGCAACGATGGCAGATGTCGGCAGCCGCGACGCCGCTCACATCCGCCGCATCCGCGGTGTCGCCCAAGGTTCGGCCATCGCCGGCCGCAGCCTGCTGATGTTCGGCTGGGGGCCGATCAGTTGGGTGCTAGGCGTCATCAGTCTCGCAATGGCCAAGATCATCGAGAACATGGAAGTCGGGCACAACGTCATGCACGGTCAATACGACTGGATGAATGACGCCTCGTTGAACTCGCAGACCTACGAGTGGGACATCGTTTGCGATGGCGATCACTGGCGTCACTCGCACAATGTCGAGCATCACGACCACACCAATGTCATCGGCAAGGATCACGACTTCGGCTACGGCATGTTGCGCTTGACCGAGGATCAGAAATGGTCGCCGGCGACCCTGTTTCAGCCGCTGTATTACTTGATCCTCGCGGCCAATTTTCAGTGGGGCGTGGCGGTCCACGACATCAAGATTGGGCGCTTTGTGAAGGGGCGGATGAGCCGCGCTGAGTTTCGTGAGCGCATGCGGCCGTTTCTGCGCAAAGCAGGACGGCAGTTGTTCAAGGACTACGTGCTGTTTCCGGCCTTGGCTTTCTGGCAGTGGCCGCGCGTATTGCTAGGCAATTTGCTGGCCAATCTGATCCGCAATCTGTGGACCAACGCGATCATTTTCTGCGGGCA
The DNA here is from genome assembly GCA_031408455.1 of Pseudoxanthomonas sp. Lineage (GTDB taxonomy): Bacteria > Pseudomonadota > Gammaproteobacteria > Xanthomonadales > Xanthomonadaceae > JANNWF01. The sequence continues at coordinate 3,285 of JANNWF010000250.1, forward strand.
CTTCACCGAACACGCGCAAACCTGGACGCGCGCCGAAGTCGAAGGCGAAACCCAAGGGCAGTGGTATCTGCGGCAGATCCAAGGCTCCAGCAACCTCGAAGGTGGGCCGATGTTCCATCTACTGAGCGGCCATCTCAGCCATCAGATCGAGCACCACTTGTTCCCGGATATGCCCGCGCCACGCTATGCCGAGATCGCCCCCAAAGTGCGTGAGATTTGCGTCCGCTATGGCGTTTATTACAACAGTGGCGGCTTCTGGCGGCAATATGGTGGCGTGTTGGCACGGATCATCCGCCACGCCTTGCCTTCAACGCCGCAACCCCTCGCGGCATAGCGATGGCAACCGCTAGCCGGCGGCGGGCGCGGCGGTTGGCTTGGCAAGTTTCTTGACTTGTCGCGGCGCTGGCATCGCTGCAAGCTGCTATTGTCTTCACGCCGTCCTAACTGGGGGTTGAGCGCATGTTGTTGCCGCGTCGAAACACTGTCATTTCCCTATTCCTCGTCTGCGTGGCGCTCACGTGGCTGTCGACGTGTGCCGCCCAGACTAGTGCTGCCGGCGGTAGTAAAGTCGAGCAGTTGCTGGCGCAAGCAAAGGCCGCGCAAGCCGCTGGCAAGTTGTTCGATCCCGAAGTCGGCAACGCTTTCGCCTTGTTTATCCAAGTGACAGAGCAAGACGAAGCCTCGTTGGACCCAAAGGTCCGCCGGCTCACCGATTCAATGTCTGGCAGTGGGCCCAAACAACAAGCGGACTATGCGTTGAACGAGATGTTTCGTTCTGGCTTGGCGCGCGTCGAACAGGCCCTCACCAACGGCGAGCTCATCGACGCCGGTCGGATTCTGAGCATGTTGGAGAAGACCCAGCCGAATTCGCCGACCGTTGCCCAGTACCGCACCAATCACAAGAACGCACTCAATGCCGCACGTGCGGGGTTGAAGAGCACCGACCCACTGCAACTGCCTCCACTAGTTAGCAGCCGCCCGCCCGTGTTTCCCCCACGCGCCATGCGCCAGGGCACCGTCGGCTGGGTGCACATGGGTTTCACCATCGGCACTGACGGATCTGTCACCGACATCAAAGTTATGGCGGCTGAGCCGCTGGGCGTGTTTGAGCGCGAGTCGATCAAGGCCTTGGAACAGTGGCGTTTTGAGCCGAGTAGCAAGTCGATTCGCGCGTTGCAACGGTTTGATTTTACGTTGGATGAGTGAGGGCGCTTCTGAACGCGCGCAGCGTTTTGATTTTCGTCATTCCGGCGTAGGCCGCCCAGGTTCCGCAGCTATTCGCCTAAGCCCTTGATATTGCTGTCCTCGAACAGCGAAAAATGACACTACAGGGT
>JANNWF010000251.1:0-3342 GCA_031408455.1 Pseudoxanthomonas sp.
TTCATCCCAGCGAAAGTCGGGATCCAGCTCTGTCGAAACCTGGGTCTCGGCCCGAACCGTTGGATTCCGGCTTTCGCCGGAATGACGATGCTGGGGTTTGGCCCTGAGGCTTGCCATTGCGCCCTGACCCCGCTGTCATCAGCTCCGTGCGTATCACTATTAGATACCACTGGGTGATTCGATCGGTACTTAGTCGATTTTATTTGCACCCTAACGCGGACGCCCGGAATCTCAGCCCACCCAACCGCTGAGAGGACCGCTATGCACGCCGCCACCACCCAACCGCTTCAATTGCAGCCTCCGCAGACCTTGGCACCGCTCGACGAGCCTGCCGCGCGCGACGCTGTGTCGCTGAAGGCAGGAACCCAAGCCGCCGTCGAAGCACAAGTCGACCGCTTCATCGCTGGCCTGTTGACCGAGGACCTGCAAAGCGACGGCTTCCGTGCACGCCTCGATGGGGCCTTCGCGCTGGGCCGCGAGGAAATTTCCTTGGCCGCGGGCCTGATGCAGGGTCGCTTGCTGCAACAGAACTTTGTCGGTAGCGACGACAGCGCGGCTTTCAATGCGATCCAGGACATGCGCAATCAGCTGGATCGCCTGAATCCGGGCAGTCACGGCAACCTGCTTCAGCCGCGTCGGTTGCTTGGCCTGATCCCGTTTGGCAGCCGCCTGCAACACTATTTTCGCCGCTTCCAAGGCGCGGCTCAGCAGTTGAATCGGACCATGCAGCAGCTGTATGCCGCGCGCGACGACATGCAGCGCGATCTGGTCGAAATCGATGCCTGTCGCAACAATTTGTGGGAGGCGATGCAGAAACTCAAAGCCGCCATCCACTTCGCCGAAACGCTGGATGCACGGCTGGCGCAGCGCGTCGAAGCCTTGAAAGGCCCCGACGCCGAACGTGCTCGCGCGCTGGAATTGGAAGTCCTGTTTGCCGCCCGCCAGAACCTGCAGGACATGCAGACCCAGCAGGCCGTGTGCAGTAACGGCTACCTCGCATTGGAACTGCTCAAACAGACCGCCCGTGAAACCATCAACGGCTGCACACGGGTTGCGACGACTGGCATGAGCGCGTTGGCCGTGGCGCAAACCGTAGCCCGCGCTACCGGCAATCAGGTGCGAGTGATGAACATGCTCAGCGGCGTCAACGGCAGCATCGAGGCCTTGATCGCCGACAGTGGCCGTCAGTTAGGTGCGCACGTTGAACGCACCTCGCAGTTCGCCGAGAACCCGTTGATCGGTATCGACAGCATGAAGGCCATGTTCGAGCAGACCTTTGCGGCGATGGACGCCTTCGACACCTTTCGCGGTCGCGCCTTGCAGGTGATGCAGCAGAACAATGCCGTCATCAGCGAACAACTGGCTCGCGCCGATCAGTACGTCGAACGCAAGCAGCGCTTGCAAGCCAATGAAACAGCGCGGCTGGAGTTCGCCGGACCGGTCGCGCTTTAGCCGCAATCCGGTTCACTTTGACTCGTCATTCCGGCGCACGCCGGAATCCACTTCGGCAGCGTCGCGTTCCCAATCATGGATTCCGGCATTCGCCGGAATGACGATGCTCAAGTTGATCGCTTATCGGCGCGATCTTTCAGCCGCCCCATCCATCAATGCAAGGACATCCACTCATGAACACCCAATACATCGTCCAACGCGACACCGCGTCCTGGCGCATCCAAGTCTGGCTGTCATTCGCCATAGCAGTCCTGGCTGCGGGCGTCGGCGTACTGCAGCTACCCAGCGACCAGCTCGACCGCGCCTTCCTCGCCATCGCCTTTTTCTTCTGCCTGTTCACCAGCTTCTCGGTCGCCAAAACCATTCGCGACAACCGCGATGGTCAAGTCGATACACCGGCCTGGGTGATGCTGGTCTGGATCGCCTTCGCCGCCGCCGTCGCGCTGACCTCCTGGGGCCTCTGGCGCATGAGCATCACCAGCTGGCAGAAGAGCTACATGGTGGTCAGCTGGCTGTTCCTAGTCAGCAATACCTTCACCTTGGCCAAGTCGATTCGCGACGACCACGAAGCAGGGTTGGCCGAGCGCGGCAGCGTCGCTCCGCAGCCAAGCGCGGTCTGAGCATTGGCTGGGCAACGTCGAAACTTGCATGTCGCGCCCACCGCCACGCTACATCGCTGCCACCGGCCCGGTGAACCGGCGCACCGCGCGCCGCGCGTCGACGCCTGCGGTTGCCAGACCGGTGGAGCAGGAGCGAATCAACGCGGCACGAATCCGCGTTCAGCTCGGCGCGCCGCTGTCACAGCGAATGCGGCGGCGGCCGGGCGATACGCGCTTCGGGCGCAAGCACGTCCTCGCCGTCCTGCTGACAGCAGCGGCCCTCGCCCTGCTGTTCCTCGCCGGCGTGCAGCAACGGTGGTCGATTCTCGCGATCGGGATTGCAATGTTGTTCATGGCCGGATTAGTGCTGCGCTCGCGAGGCGAAGCAGAAGTCGCAGCGGCGACGACAGCTTGGCTACCCGAATCGGCGCTGCACGCGTTTGACCGCGTGCTGCTGACCTTGGCTGGCGAGATCGAGCCGCAGCATCGCGAATTGCTGTGCGAGATCAAAAGCGCCGTCATTGGCATCACCAACACTTCAACTGCGAATACACGCGACGAGCACTTCAACGCCGATGATCGCCACTACGTCATCGAATGCATGCGTCGCTACGTACCCGATTCGCTGACCGCCTACCTCGCCATTCCAAAAGCACAGCGCGATGTTCCGCTGGCACCCTCAACGGCCACTGCGGTCGACTTGCTAACCCAACAACTGACCCTCCTGCGCGACGAATTACGGCTGCGCGAAATCCAAGCCGCCCGCAGCGTGACGACAGAACTGCTGCGGCAGCAACGATTTCTGGACAGCAAGCGAAGCATGGGCTGATCAATGTGGTCCGTCACCAGATGATGAAACTCAGACGTCATCTCAGCTCGCGCCCCTCCTCACTTCATACAAATACCGCTGAAACCCGACAAACACACCCCTGACTTGCTCCGCCGGTCCCAGGTCGGCGAAGGCGTCATTCAGGGCGTTGCGATAGCGCAGCTTCAGCAGCGGTGCCAGCTTTTCGCCGTCGAGTTCGTCGACGCCCTGTTGTACGTACTGGCCAAGCACGAAATCGACGAACGCTCGCTGGCGGTCGGTGAACTGGTGGGCGGTGGCGGTGCGCGCGGCGCTGGCGCGTTCTTCTCGCGACAGGGGTGCTGAAGCAAAGGCGACATAGGCAAGTACGTCAAATAGATCGCAGGATTCGGCGTCGATGGCCTTCTGCATTTCCAGCAGCGGTTCACGGCTGAAGCCCTTGTCCGCGAGGCCAGCAAGCAGGCGCTTGCGGGTCGCGGGATC
>JANNWF010000252.1:0-4633 GCA_031408455.1 Pseudoxanthomonas sp.
GATGCGCGACGAGAATCAACTGCACGCAGCAGTGGTCGAACTGGTGACCATGGATCGCGCCCAGATCAAATATTCCACCGTGCAGAACTGGTATCCCGGTGATGAGAACGGCTTGGGCGGCATCTACAACTTTGTCACCAAGCGCGGCGAGTGCCGTGGCGTGGCGTCCAAAATCAGTTGGACACAAGTCGAGACAGGCTCAGCGATCACCTGGAAATATCCAAGCTGCGTATTGACCGGCGATGACTCCACCGGCGAGTTCTACTCGGTGGCGCTGACCCACCATTACCAGCAAGCCGACACCGGCACCAAGATGATTCACATCGGCAAGAACACCAAGTCGAAGATCGTTAGCAAAGGCATCAGTGCCGGGCGCGGCCAGAACAGCTATCGCGGCTTGGTGAAAGTCGAGCGCACCGCCGAGAACGCGCGCAATCACACCCAGTGCGATTCGCTGTTGATCGGCAAACACTGTGGCGCGCACACGTTTCCGTACGTGGAGGTTCGTCAGCCCAGCGCCACCGTCGAGCACGAGGCGACGACGTCGAAAATTTCGGATGACCAAATGTTCTATTGCCGCGCGCGCGGCATTTCCCAGGAAGATGCGGTATCGATGATTGTTGATGGCTTCTGCAAGCAGGTTTTTCGCGAGCTGCCGATGGAGTTTGCTGTGGAGGCGAAAAAGCTATTGGAAGTAAGTCTGGAGGGTGCGGTCGGGTGAGCGCCGATGCTTGCGAGCTGCCAGTGGCAGGTCGCATCGGCGCGAACGCACGGCCGTTTATCGGCCGGGCCGGAACGAGTACCGATGCTTGCGAGCTGCAAGTGGCAGGTCGCATCGCTGCGCCGGCACGGCCATGGATGGCCGGGCCGGCGCAGGCGCCATGGATGGCTCAAGGGTGTTGCTCGTGACCGCCGTTGACTGGATCGCCAGCATCGGTTCCGCGACCTTGTTGCTAGCTTTCTTTCTAGTCCAACGCGGCGTGTTGTCCGCACAGTCGACCGCCTATTTGTTGCTGAATCTTGTCGGCTCAGCCGTCGCCGCCTTGGCCGCATGGATGGGCAAAATTATTCCGTTCGTGGTGTTGGAAGTGGTGTGGAGCGCGGTGGCGGCGTGGGGGTTGTGGACGCTGTGGCAGCGTTCGCGCCGTGCTGAGTTGTAAATCAAGCTGAAGTGAGCGGCCAGACAGGCGACGCAAGCTCAGCGATACCAAAATTTGGAAAGGTCTCTAACTTCATGTTGTCAATCAGCAATCTGCATGTTCGCATTGGCGAGCGCGAAATCCTCAAGGGCTTGGACCTCGTCGTCAAACCCGGCGAAGTGCACGCAATCATGGGTCCCAACGGAGCCGGAAAATCAACGCTGGGCTACTTGTTGAGCGGTCGCGAGGGCTATACCGCAGAGCAAGGCGAAGTGACCTTTGAAGGTAAAGACTTGCTTGCGCTCGAGCCGGAGCAGCGCGCTGCCGCAGGCCTGTTTTTGGCGTTTCAATATCCGGTCGAAATTCCTGGCGTCAACAACACCTACTTCCTGCGCGCGGCCTACAACGCGCAGCGCAAGGCGCGCGGCGAGCCCGAATTGGATTCGATGCAATTCCTGAAGCGCGTGCGCGAGAAACTGTCGATCCTGAGTTTGAAAGACGAGTTGTTGCACCGCGCCGTCAATGAAGGCTTTTCTGGCGGTGAAAAGAAGCGCAACGAGATATTTCAGCTTGCGGTGCTGGAGCCCAAGCTGGCGATCCTAGACGAGACCGACTCGGGTCTCGACATCGATGCGCTCAAGGCAGTCGCTGATGGCGTCAACGCGCTGCGTTCGCCGGATCGCGCCTTCATCGTGATCACCCATTACCAGCGTTTGCTGGACTACATCCAACCCGACTTCGTGCATGTATTGGCCGATGGTCGGATCGTCGAAAGTGGCGGTCCAGAGTTGGCCTTGCAATTGGAAGAACACGGCTACGCATGGGTACGCGAGCGCATCGCGCCGGTGGCGGCGTGAGCCCATTGCTCGAATCGCTGAAGGCTGGCTTCGAGGCGCTGCCGACCGCCTTGGTAGAAGCTGGCCGCTTGGGATTGCTGCGTCGCGCGGCCTTGGCGTCGGCGCTGCACGATGGGCTGCCTAGCGCGCGCGTGGAACGCTGGAAATACACTTCCTTACGCGCGTTCGAGCGTCGCAGTTTCGCCTTGGCAGCGCCATGTGCGAATGACACCGCGCTGATCGATTTGCCGGCGTTGGCTGACATTCCGGCGCCGCGTTTGGTGTTCGTGAACGGCTGCTTTGACAGCGGGCTATCGCAAACCGACGGTCTGCCTGAAGGCATCGAGCTGCTTCCGCTGTCTGCGGTCTTGCGCAATGAAACGGCGAAACCATTAAGCCTGCTCAGCCGTCGTTTTGAGGCTGCCGATGAGACTTTTGCGCGCTTGAACTCAGCGCTGGCATTCGATGGCGCGCTGCTGCGGGTAGCGCCTGGCGTACAGGCCCAGGCACCGTTGCATCTGGTGTTTTTGGCGACTCCAGCGACGACCGATTTGGCTTGGCATTTGCGTAACCAGATCGAGCTGGGCGCGGGTTCACGCGTCTGTGTTGTCGAGCATCATCTGGCCGCCGGTGAGCATCGCCATTTGATCAATGCCATCACCCAAGTTGAGATCCATGCGGCGGCTGAGTTTTGCCACGCACGCGTGCAAGATGAAGCGCCGACCGCGAGTCTGTTTCAGCGCAGCGATGTCGAGCTGGCGGCGCGAGCTCAATACCGTCGATTGGACCTTGAGTTGGGTGCGGTATTAAGTCGGCATGAATTGAACGTGGCATTGCGTGACGCAGGGGCATCACTGACAGCGAACGGCGTGTTGCTGGCCGATGGCAAGCGTCATCTGGATACGCGCTTGGGCATTCAGCACATCTGTGGCGATACCAGCAGCGAGCTGACGTGGCGCGGGCTGGGAGCGGCGGCTGGGCGCGCGGTGTTCCATGGCGGCATCACAATTCACAAAGGCGCGGATGGCAGCTCGGCGATGCTGTCGAACAAGAATTTGCTGCTGTCTGCGGATGCTGAGATCGACACCCAGCCCGTGCTTGAGATTCACGCCGATGAGATCAAAGCCGCGCACGGTGCAACTGTCGGTCAACTCGACCAAGCCGCGCTGTTCTATCTGCGTTCGCGCGGGTTGCCACTGGACGAAGCGAGGCGCTTGCTGACTGTCGCGTTCTGCCGTGAGCCATTGAACGCCATGCTTGATTCTGGTTTGGCGGCCATGCTCTCGGCCCAGCTTGATCGCCGCCTGCATGCAAGTGGTGCTTTGTGAGGCTTGCCCCATCAGGTCGGCTTGATGAAGACAGCGCAATGACTGCGGCGGTCGATTGGGCGCGAGTCCGCGCCGACTTCCCGCTGCTCAGCCGAACCGTGAATGGCAAGCCCTTGGTCTATCTGGACTCGGCCAACACCTCGCAAAAGCCAACTTCGGTGATTGCGGCGGTCGACGACTTTTATCGGCACCACAACGCCAACGTCAGCCGCGCCGTGCATACCTTGGGTGCCGAAGCGACCGAAGCTTTCGAGGGCGCGCGCAGCAAGTTGGCGACCTTTCTGAACGTGCGCAGCGACGATCTGGTGTTGTGCAGCGGGACGACATTTGCGATCAACCTGGTCGCCTATTCGTGGGCGTTGCCTCGATTGCAAACCGGCGACGTGATCTTGCTGACGCGAATGGAGCACCACGCCAACATCGTGCCTTGGCAATTGGTCGCACAGCGCTCTGGCGCCGAGATCAAAGTGGTTGAACTGACGGCTAGTGGTGAGCTCGATCTCGATCAACTGTGGAAGCTCATGACGCCCGCGGTGAAGCTGCTGGGCGTGGCGCATGTTTCCAACGTGCTCGGCACGGTCAACCCGGTACGGGAAATTTGTCGCGAAGCGCGCCGGCGCGGGATCGTGACCGTGGTCGATGGGTCGCAAGCCGTGCCACACCGACCGGTTGATATCGCATCGATCGGTTGCGATTTCTACGCCTTCACCGGCCACAAAATGTGTGGACCCACCGGCACCGGTGGCTTGTGGGCAAGGCGAGAGCACTGGCAGTCGATGCCGCCGTTCCTTGGCGGCGGCGAAATGATTCGCGAAGTGAGCTTTGCCGGCACGGTCTTCAATGATCCGCCGCACAAATTTGAGGCGGGCACACCCAACATTGCTGGCTTTGTGGGTTTGGGCGCAGCGGTCGATTATTTGTCCAACCTTGAAATGGCACAAATTGAAGCGCGCGAGCAGATGTTGCTGGCTTACGCCACCGACGCATTGGCCAATGTCGACGGCCTACGCGTGCTTGGAAGTGCCACTGAAAAAGCCGCAGTGATCAGCTTCCTGGTCGAAGGCGCACAAGCGCATGACCTAGCCACCTTGCTGGATCTGGAAGGCATAGCCGTCCGTTCGGGCCAGCATTGCGCGCATCCTCTAATGCAACACTTCGGCGTCGCCGCCACCTGTCGAGCATCGCTTGCGTTTTACAACACCACGGAAGAAGTGGACGCGTTGGTGGTCGCGTTGGCGAAGGTTCGGCGGTTACTGGTTTGATGTTTCGGGATTCGGGATTCGGGATTCGGGATTCGGGATTCGGGGCTCGGGGCTCGGGGCTCGGGGCG
>JANNWF010000253.1:0-5594 GCA_031408455.1 Pseudoxanthomonas sp.
GGCATCGTCGGTAGTCGTGCAGGTAATGCCGCAGTTGCCTCCCGGCAAGGCATCCAGCTCCGCGTCGGGGAACCAAGCGTGATCGGTGGGCAGCGGTGTGCGTAGAGGCCCGTGGCAGTTGTGGTTGGTGCCGGTACCGCGTCCTGCGCACACCTGGTTATAAATGTCGTTGGCACCGAGAATCGCGGTGCTCTCGTTGATGATCTGCAACTCGGGTGAGACCAGATTGAGATCACTGATCGGCCCCGGCGTCTGGAAATCAGGCTCGTAGAAATTGAACACCGATGGCGCGCCCAAGGGCCGTTGTTGATAGGCGCACTGTGGCCAACTTGACGAGCCGCAACCGCCGGCAAAGCGCGCCCAGCGACGGTATGGAACCGTTGCTGGCGTGGCACCAAAGCTGCGCCACACCTGGATCATTTTCAGCAGCGGCTCGCGGGTTTTTCCGGCATCGACGACATTTTCGGGATCGCCCAACGGACGCCGTGCTTCCAGATCAAACAGCACCGCCTTGATCACGGCGCGCAAGTCACCGCGCACACCGGTTCCATTGTTGGCGAAGGCAGCGGCCACGCGTTGGATGTAGGCAGGCGATGGGTTGCTGCTGATCAGGCGTTGAATCAGCTGCCGCGCCACCATGACTGCGGTGTTGGGATGGTTGAACAGCAGATCGATTGCAGCATCGACGCCGCTGTTGCAATAGTTGAGGCAGGTGGTCTTGCTGGCAGCGGGCGACGCGCCATTCAAGGCATCACAGTTGATCGCCGTGCCCACCGCCAGACCAGGACTGACCTCACTCAAGCTCAGCGGCGAAGTGCCTCCCAATTCAATCAATTTCACCGCGCCGGGCGTACCGCCGGGAATGCTCTGACCAGCGGCCAATTCAATGGTCGCGCCCGGCGGGCTGGTCGGCACGGTTCCCGGCAGTTGGAAGCCAGTGCGATCACGACCGGTGTCGTGATAGCGCGGATAGCAAATCATCGACTCGTAGCGATCCGGATGGACCAATCCACCTTGCTCGTTGATCGCCAAGGACGGCGGCGTCGAGAAGAAGTTGCCTGTATTGAAACTACAGTCGGTCCCGGTGCAGCCACAGGTGCGGTTGATCGCCTGACCCGCCACCGTGCGGTTGCCGCTGCAGCCATAGCTCAAGCCAGTCAACACCCGCGACAGCACGGTGACGGTGAACTGGTTGTAGGTGGGTAGACCGAGGCCGGTGTTGGGATCGATGATGGGATCGAAGTCTGGCTCGCGCTGGAGCAAGCCAATCGAGAACAACTGCATCAGCTCACGCGCGAAGTTCTCGTCCGGTGCGACCAAGCCACCGCTGGGCAATCGATACATCGCGATGCGCGGAGTTAGCGTTGCATTGTTGGTGGCGTCACTGCTGGTGCAACCGTGGTATTCGAGTCCGGGCTGATTGACGTCGGTGTCGTCGTTCAGCGGCGGCCGTTGGTCATAACAACGCGGCTCGATCTCAAACTTGCGGTTGCGCAGATGAGTGAGATAACGGCCCATCATCGGGCTCCGCACCGTTTCGGAGATCAGCGTGCGGTAGTTGCCAAACGCATTGCGCACCAGCAGATCGTTCCACTCCGCCATCATCACCACTTCGTCGGAAAGACCAGCGTCTTGGTCGGAGGCCACCACGATCTGACCCAGCGCCCACGCCACGCGCTGGCGTAGCTGATCATTGCCGGTCACGGCGACATCGACCCAACGGTGCACGCGATGGCTCTGCGAAAGGCTGGTGCCGGCGGTATTCTCACTCACCGCCAGTGTTTCCAAAAACGGTCGGCTCAGCGTGCTGGGAAGGGCGATCTGCTGATCTATCCATGCCGGAATACCCGACGCGCGCACTTGCGAAATGCTCGCCGCAGTGGCTCCAAAGCTGGCCTGATTCAAAAAACGTGCGGCTTCGGCATCAGTCGCTGGCGTGCCGAACTTGAGTTCGAATCCATCGACGAAGAACCCAACCGCCTGTGCGGGTAGCGCCAGCGCAAACAAGGCGATGGCCAACATGAGACGGGTGGTAGATGGGGAGATCGCGGTCATGAGGACACCTTGGGGAAGGTAAAGCAGCGCTTGCATGCAGCAGAACCCTTTTGCTGCGGCCATTATGCTGGGCACAAAGTTTGACAAGCTTTGTGACCGAATCCACACCTTCCGTCTTGATTGCAGACCCGGCTGTCAGTTCGCTAGCGCACGCTAAACAAGCGTTCGACGTAACGGGCGACCAGATCAACTTCCAGATTGACTTCGTCGCCTACCGTTGCTTGTGCAAACGCGGTATGCGCCAGAGTGTGCGGGATCAACGCCACTTCAAACGCATGCACGTCAGCTTGGTTGACAGTGAGGCTGACACCATCGACGCAGATGCTGCCTTTTTCGGCGATGTACCTGAGCAGGCTCGGCGGCGCCGAGAATCGCCAGCGTTGCGCGCGGCCGTCTGCAGTGATCGTCTCGACTCGACCCACCCCGTCAACATGACCCGCGACCATGTGGCCGCCGAAGCGGGTGGTCGGCAACATTGCCCGTTCAAGGTTGACTGCCCCACCCACCGGCAGACCGCCGAGCGTGGTGCGGGAAAGCGACTCGTTGGAGACATCAGCGGCAAAACTCGCCGCATCGAACTCGACCACGGTCAAGCAGCAGCCAGACACTGCGATGCTCTCGCCAAGCGACAAGCCATCAATGGGTAAACCGCCGAAAGCGAAACGCATGCGCGCATCACCGCCTCGACGCTCGCGAGATTGGATATGACCGACAGCTTCGACTAGACCGGTGAACATGCGGATGATGGCTACCAACATTGCGGGGGCAAATGGGGGGAGCAGCGGAGCAAGCTCCGCTCTACGGGAGTTGGCGCAGCTTTTTGTAGAGCGGAGCTTGCTCCGCTGTGAATCTTTGTAAAGCGGACCGAGCGAAGCGAAGGCGGGCGCGCAGCGCACGAACTTGCTCCGCTGTGCTGCTTTATAGAGCTCACCGAGCGAAGCGAAGGCGCGCGCACCGCGCACGAACCGGCTCCGCTGCGATTAGCCAGACTACTGCATCGAATACAACCCAAACATATTGCCTTCGGTGTCGAGCGCGAGTGCACAGAAGCCGTACTCGCCGATCGAGAACTTGTCGCGATGCAATTGGCCGCCGGCGGCGACTACCCGGCTGGCTTCCACCGCACAGTTCATGCAGGCGAAGTAGACCAAGGTGCTGTTTCCTCCCGAAGGCATGCCGGCCACGCGAACGAGCGTTCCCGAGGCACCTTGACCCTCTTGGTTGGATGGAAACGCGTACATCTCCAAATCGCCGGCGGCCATCTGGGTGATGCTCACTGCCAATACAGTCTCGTAAAACTGCCGCGCGCGCGGCATGTCTTGCACATAGATTTCAAACCAACAGACGGGATTATTCGCCACAGCCTTACCTCCCCAAAAGCAGCTAGCTAAAGAAACGGAACGGCCGGTGTCGGCCGCAGCAGTAATCGCAGATCGTCGCCAAGCATGCGCGACTCGACCACGTTGAAGCCAAGTCGATCCGCCATGCTTAGCGTATCGAGGCCAGCAAACAACGGAAAGCCGCGGTCGCCAAGCAACACAGGTGCTTGGTACAGCACCAATTCGTCGACCAAGCCAGTTCGCAACAGCGCGCCACACAGCGCAGCGCCCGCCTCGACTTGCACTTCGCCAATCTCACGCGCGGCCAAGGCCTGTAGCAGTGCCGGCAAATCGACGCCGCCTGCGACGCTCGGCAACGACAAACGCGTGATGGTCGGAGACAAATGCAAATTGCTCTCGGAATGACACGCGACCAAGGTCGGCGCGGCTGCATCGGTGAACACCTGCGCATCCATTGGCAGTTCTGTCGCGCCGGCCACGATTACCCGCAACGGCGCTTGCACGGGCGCACCCACGCGAGCGGTGAGCGCGGGATTGTCGCGACGCAGCGTGCCTGCGCCAGTCAAGATCGCATCACTGCGCGCGCGCCAACGCTGCACGTCAGCACGCGCCGCCGCGCTGGTGATCCATTTCGATTCGCCCGACGCCAAGGCAGTGCGCCCATCAAGACTCATGGCGAGCTTGATTCGCAGCCAAGGCCGGCCACGCTCAATGCGCGACAAGAAGCCGCGAATCTGCGCGCGCGCGGCGGCTTGCATCAGACCAACATCGACCCGTATCCCCGCCGCACGCAGTGCCTCGACGCCGCGTCCATCGACTTGCGCAAACGGATCGCGCTGCGCCACCACCACTCGCGCAATGCCGGCTGCTATCAATGCATCAACGCAGGGTGGCGTACGCCCATGATGGGCACAGGGCTCCAAGCTCACATATGCCGTCGCATCGCGCGCGCGCTGTGCTGCTTGCTCCAGCGCAAATACTTCCGCATGCGGACCACCGGCGCGTTGATGCCAACCGACGCCGACCACTTCTGCGTCATGGGCGATCACGCAACCCACCTGTGGGTTGGGTCGCGTCGTGTAGTCGCCACGCGCAGCGAGTCGCAGAGCCTGCGCCATGTGCAGGTGGTCGATGGCACTGAACTCGATCATTGAGCGGCGGCGCAGTCGATCCGCATCAAGGTGACCGGGACGCCGCCGTAACACTGAGCACCCAACGACTGCCAGCCCAGACGAACATAGAAATCGGCGTGCTCCGGCGTCCACAAGTGCAGTTCAGGCAAACCCAACCCGTTCGCTTCGGCCACGGCGCGACGAACCAATGCCGAGCCGATGCCGCGACCACGCGCGGCCGGATCGACGAACAAGGTCGCCAGCCAAGGCGCATAGCGGTCGGGTGCCGGCGGATCGCTAGCCAACAGACTGACCGACCCCACCACCTGATCCTCATCGAACGCGACCCACGTGGTCGGCACAGCAAGCCGCGCGATGTGACCACGCAGTTCGAAGGCGGCCTCGTCAATTGTCCACGTCGCCAGCACATCGGCAAAAGCCGTCACATGCCAACGCGCCAATCGCGGCACGCAGGCTGGACAGTCGCCAATCCACTCGATGCGCATCGGCAGCGCCTCAGCCACGCTTGCTGCGCGGCGGCTCGGTCAGCAGCGGCAACTGCATGCCGTCCAGTCCCGGCAAATCGCGCTCCAAACGCTCGATCTCTTCGCGGAAGGCCTGCACGTCCTCAAATCGACGGTACACCGAAGCAAACCGCACATAGGCCACTTGATCGAGCCGCTTGAGGGCGTCCATCACCATCTCGCCCAAGCGCAAGGCGGCGATCTCGCGCTCACCCGTCAACCGTAGGGTGCGCATGACCGAACGCACGGCATCTTCGGTTTGCTCAGACGACACCGGCCGCTTCTGCAACGCCCGATTGAAGCTGGTCAACAATTTGCGCTCGTCGAAGGCCTCGCGACGACCGTCATTCTTGACGATGGTGGGCAGCTTCAGGTCGGCGGTTTCAAAGGTCGAAAAACGCTCAGAACACGACTCGCACTCACGCCGACGCCGAATGCTCGCCCCCTCATCCGCCACCCGCGAATCGATGACGCGGGTGTTTTCGTGCTGGCAGAAGGGGCAGTGCATGGGGGCTTCAAGAGCGAGAGCGGGGTTGGGGGCTGGGGGGGGGGGGGGGGGGGGG
>JANNWF010000254.1:0-3362 GCA_031408455.1 Pseudoxanthomonas sp.
ATTTCGGGACGTTCGCCGGACTGATCAGCGTCAATCCGGAGCAGCTGCCGCAACGCCAAGCTGAGCTTTCGCCGCGCGTTACCAAGTTGCGACTTGGCCAAGACGCGTGGCGGCCCAATCCCGGTGAACTCCGGCTTGCCCAAGATCACCCGCCGTTGCAGTTGGAATTGAGTGCGCTGCACTATCGATGGCCTGAGCGCGTGCGCTACGCCTACCGCTGGAGCGGTCGAGAAGCCGCCTTCACCGAACTGGGCGACGCGCGCTCGGCGTTGTTCAGCAACCTGCCCAGCGGTACCCACGCGTTGGAACTGCGTGCCGAATTGGTTGGCCCATTCAAAGCGCAAGCCACGGCGCAGGTACTGAACATCGAGGTCGTTCCGGCGTGGCATGAAGCCTGGTGGGGCCGCGCGCTGGTAGTGGGCGGATTGCTACTCGGCATTTACGGCTGGGTGGCTTGGCGCAGCCGCGCGGCGCGCGTGCAAAAGCAGGAGCTCGAAGCCTTGGTTGCCCAGCGCACCTTCGAGCTTCGTCTGGCCAGTGAAGCGATGGAAGCCGCCAACGATCAATTGCAGGAGTTGGCTTCGAAGGACCCACTGACTGGCTTGGCCAACCGTCGCAAGTTGCTCGATGAAGGCACCGCGCTGGTCGCGGCCGGCCAATGCCTGTCGGTCATCATGCTGGATATCGACCACTTCAAGCAGATCAACGACCGCTATGGTCACGAGGCGGGCGATATCGTCTTGCAGCAGTTTGCCCAATTACTGCGAACTCATGCCGACCGCTACGGTGCGTCTGGAGTCGGCCAGATGTTGGCGGCACGCTACGGCGGTGAGGAGTTCACTTGCCTGCTGTCTGGCCCGCAGACGCCGGCGGTCGAGGCCAGCGCGGTGGCGTTGCTTGCTCAAATCGCGAGTCACGTATTTGTCATCGACACCGAGACCAGCCTGCGCCTCACCGCCAGTCTTGGCTGCGCAGAAGGCAAGGCTGATGAGTCTATGCAATCGCTTATCCGTCGCGCCGACGCTGCGCTCTATCGGGTCAAGTCCGCTGGCCGGGCGCATTGGCAGATGGGGTGAGCTTGGGCGTGTGACTTCAAAGGCACATGCTCAAGCCCAATCCTAGGAGAACCGTCATTCCGGCGACTGTGAGCGTAGCGAGCGAACAGCGAAGCTGGCCCGAAGGGTGAGCGCACAGCGCGAGTAACGCCGGAATCCACAGGACCAGGCACCGAGGCGATACGTGGATCCCGGCCTTCGCCGGGATGACGAGTCATAGGGAAGCGCCATTGGCGTCCATCATGATTTTCGCAGTGAGTCGCTGAAGGTCGGCAAATGCTTGCTGCGCATACGACAATGGCGAACCACTTTCCCGTTGAACCCCAATGGCCACCTCGATCACCCTTACCGGCACCACCCTTACCCGCGAACAGTTGATCGCCATTGCCCGTCGTGGCCTTGGCGTCAGCCTCGATCCACAGGCATTGGTCGCGGTGCAACGGGCGGCCGATTTTCTTGCCGAGCAGGTGCAGCGACAAGAGCCCATTTATGGCGTCAGCACGGGATTTGGCAGTAATGCGGATCGCCTGCTGGGATCGCGACGCGCGCGCGAAGGCTTGGCCGGTGCCCCGCCTGCGGCGATGAGCTTGCTTGAGGAGCTGCAACACAATCTGATCGTGACGCATGCGGTGTGTGTCGGCGAGCCGTTTGCGCCGGAAGTCGTGCGGGCGATGTTGGCGATTCGCATCAACACGCTATTGCGCGGTCATTCGGGGATTCGACCGTGCACATTGCAGGCGCTGAGTGAGCTGCTCAATCGCAATGTCATTCCGCTAATCCCCCAAAAAGGCTCGGTCGGCGCCAGTGGTGATCTGGCACCGCTTTCGCATCTGGCCATCGTGCTGTTGGGTGGTGGCGAAGCCTGGTTTCAGGGTCAGCGCTTGAGTGGCGCAGAGGCATTGCGGCGGGCCGATCTGGTGCCGATTCGGCTCTCGCACAAGGAAGGTCTGGCGCTGAACAATGGCACCGCGCAGATGTTGGCGACGGGCGTACTCGCCTTGGATCGACTGCTACGGTTGGCCGACACCGCCGACCTCGCCGCAGCCATGACCTTGGAGGCGTTTGCTGGGCGCGGGCGGGCGTTCGAGGAAAAGGTCCATGCATTGCGTCCGCACCCTGGCCAAGTGCAGGCCGCCGAGCGCTTGCGCGCGTTGACCGCGGGGTCGTCGCTGGTCGATATCGCCTACCACCTCGTGCCCAAGTTCCGGCCTTGGCAAATGGCGTCGTGGACTCAAGCAGAGGATCAGGCCCAGCACTTCGACATCTGTTGGGACTACGTGCCGGTGGCGCAGCGCCACGGTCGCGAGTCGTTTTACCAGCGCTTTTTGCCGTTCAAAGGCGGCAAGAAACACCAGCCACAGGACAGCTATTCACTGCGCTGCATTCCGCAAGTACACGGCGCGGTGCGCGATGCACTGGCGCAGGCGGCGCGGGTGCTGGATGTCGAGCTTAATGCGGTCACCGACAACCCGTTGTTGTTTCCTGACGTGCCTGATGCGCAGGTCATCGAAGACCACGTGATCTCGGCCGGCCACTTTCATGGCATGCCGCTGGCGCTGGTCATGAGCTACGTCAAGGCAGCGATACCAGTGTTGGCAAGCATCTCCGAGCGGCGCTTGAACAAGCTGGTCGATCCGGCCACCAATGATGGTTTGCCGGCCTTTTTGATCGGCAACGAAGATGCGACCGATTCGGGCTTCATGATCGTGCAGTACACCGCCGCGGCGCTGGTCAACGATCTCGCCAGCCGCGCGCATCCCGCCAGTGTGTATTCGATTCCGACCTCGGCGAATGCGGAGGATCACGTCTCGATGGGTGCGAATGAAGCGCGGCACGTGTTGGAGATGACTGAAGATCTTGCGCACGTGCTGGCCTTGGAGCTTTACACCGCCGCCCAAGCGCTGGATTACCGCCGCGACATGATCAACGCCGCCCGCCGACTGGCGCGACGCGGCGATCTCGATGCGCTGTGCGCGAAAGTGCAGGGCGCGCCCTTGGCAGGCTCCGAGGACTACCCGCAGTTCCGGGAAGACTGCGCTGAGCTGCTGCGGCAACTGGCGCTGTCGGCCGAGTTCGCCCCAGCGCCCGCTGTGGCCAATGCGCTGGCCCGCATCCGCCAGGAAATTCCCTTCATGCAGCGCGATCGCGCCATGGATGGCGAAGTCAGGCGGATCTGCGAGTTGGTGGCCGGGGATGAGATTTTGCGGGCGGGGGAAGCGTGACTCGAGATTGGGGAAGAGTGATCCGTGATCCATGACCAGTAGCCGAGCAAGCTCGGCTCTACAGACAGCGAGGCTTTGCAAGCCG
>JANNWF010000255.1:0-9886 GCA_031408455.1 Pseudoxanthomonas sp.
TGGCCGGCAAATACGCTGGCTGAACGCCGGCGGCCAGAAATCAAACTCATCTCGCCAAAAAACTCGCCCTTGCCCAGCGTGATGCGCTGCTTGGTTTCTGCATTGATCTCAACTTCAACCGTGCCTTCAACGATGCAATAAAAGCTGTTGGTGTAATCGTTGCGCTCGAACACCGATTGGCCGGCTTTGGGCGTGCGGATGTCGGAGTCGAGCATGAACTCGCGCAATTGCAATGGCGTGATATGCGACAACAGGCGGACGTTGTCTTGGATGCGCTTCAGCGCTGCCTCGACGCTAGTAAAGCCAGGCATGACGTCGCACTTGGTACGCAGCAGTGGCTCGTCGGCAGGGTCGACCTTGTCGCCCATGATGTACTCGACGACTTCGTAGCCTTGATTCATCGCCTGCTTGATCAGCGGATAACCGCCGAGCGCGCCAACGATGTATAGCCCCGGCACGTTGGACTCGTATTGCGAGCTGATTGCCGGGACCGACGCGGGATCTTTATTGGGAAACTTGACGCCGCAACTCTCCACAAACCCACGCGGAGCGGTTGCACCCAATCGACCGATGATGCGGTCGACCATGATTTGGGCGCGGCCCTTCGACGTCGACAGGGTCAAGCGGCCCGGTTTGCGACCCACACTCAAAGCTTCGACTTTGTCGGGACCTGCGCCATAAAAACACTGGATGGTGCCGTCTTCGATGGCTTTCAAAATGCCATCAAGGTTGCCTTGCTTGGCACGAGCAAACTCGTCGCGCCGATTGACGATGATAACTTCGTTTTGTTTGGACAGGGCGACCGCGTTTTCGATCGCGGCGTCGCCTGCGCCGATGACGACAATCGTCTCGCCGGAATACTCTTCAGGATCGTCGAGCTGATACTGGACAAAGGGCAGGTCTTCACCCGGCACGCCCAGCTTGCGGATATTGCCCTGCAAGCCAATGCCCATCACAACCGAATCAGCCTCCACCGTGCCGCCAGTGAAGGTGATGACGAAGTGGCCCTCTGGTTGCTTCTTGATCGCAGTGACTTCAGCGCCGTGGCGCGTGTTGATCTTCAGGCGGGCAGCACCTTCGTCCCATGCGCCGAGGATTTCCTCACGACTGCCTGCTTTGAAAGGCACTGGCGAGCGCAACGGCAAGATGCCGGGCTCGTCCATCACATGCTTACCTTTCTGATAGCGATAAATTGTGTTGGATAGGTTCTGCTCGGCCTCTAGCAGGATGTGAGGGATGCCGCGCTCTGCGGCGCGTGCCGCCGCCGAAAGCCCTCCCGGACCCGACCCAACCACAGCGATGCGGTAGCGCTCCGCCATCTTGCGCACTCCCCATTGAATCCCCGGCCACGATCATAACAGCGGCGTAGCCGGTTCCATAACCCCAATTCAATGACCATGTTGTGACCGCAATCGCCATCCTCACCGTCCGCCAGCTAAGCTAGCGGCCTTGCGTCATGGTGGGCATGTTGGAGGCGTCATAAGTCACTGCTTTGCAATCGTCCAGCGTTTCGCTGGCGAGACCTAAACGAGCCTTTCTATAAGCAATGAATAACAAGAAAATTCTGCTGGAGTGTTTGCAATGAGTCAGGAGTACCGCCGGCTAGGAGAAGGGCTGTCGGCTCGCCGCGTTCCCGACAGCCGGTCCTTTGCGACCGATCCCAAGCGTGTCAAAGCGTGGGTATCGGCGTTGCCACGGGCCAATCAAGCGGTGGCGCATCACCAACTCATCAATGCGCTGCAGGACATGCGCGAACTACGTCTCGATGCCGGACAACGCTTGGCTGCGCTCGAAGTCATCCGACCCGCAGTGCTCGAAGCCATCGAACTGCTCGATAGCCAGGCGCAAGGCGGTACTTTGCCGCTTCCCCCAGCCAAGGCGCGGGCCGTGGCCGAACTGCGCGCGTTTGAAGAAGAAATGGCGTTTGGCTATCGCTTGGCGGTGGTCGAGCTGTGCGGTCCCGCCGGTGCGATTCCCTTTTTGCGCGGAGGAGCGGTTGC
The DNA here is from genome assembly GCA_031408455.1 of Pseudoxanthomonas sp. Classification (GTDB taxonomy): domain Bacteria; phylum Pseudomonadota; class Gammaproteobacteria; order Xanthomonadales; family Xanthomonadaceae; genus JANNWF01. Next base: position 2,001 of record JANNWF010000255.1, read on the forward strand.
GCAAGCGCTGGAGCGCGCCTTGTTCCACCAGTCGCGGCTACTGATGCGGGCCTACTTTCTCTACAGCGCGCCCACTGACGCGTCTTGGAGCACTTTGCACGCGCTGTTTGACTTCGCGCGCAGCCAAAAACTGGAAGACAAGCCGGTTGAAGAATCGGTCGAGCATCAAGCGCTTTCCGCCGCGCAGCTGTATGGCCAAGCCTTGTTGATTGCCCTGTCCAATCCGTATCGCTTCAGCCAACGTGACCAAGCCGAGCTGTGGCCGGTTGCGCGTGACTTGGCGACTTACCTCACCTTACACGCGCAACAAAAAGGTGCCGATCACTTTGCTGTGCCACTCGATGGCGACAGCGGGCCCGGCTACATTCCCGAGGAGCGAGCGCGCGCCGAGGGGCGCTTGCTATGGTTGGATCTGGACGGCGCTCGTCAGCTGTTGGAAGGGCCGCTGAGCGGCACCAAGCTCGGGCCTCTGTCCATCCGAATGCGCAATGGCCGCTCAATCGAAAGCTCAGTGGAACTGTTGCGGCGTCTGCGGCAAGGCTGGGGCACGGCCACTGCGCGGACGGCGACACGTATTGACGCAGGGCATAGCTTGGAGTCGGTGATTGGCCTGGCCGGCTTGCACTATTGCCTCGCGGGTGCGATGGATTTCGACACCTTCATGTTGCAAACCGGCATGGCCACGCAGGTGGGTGAACGTGATCGAGCGGCATGGTCGCAGGGCGCGGGCGAGTCGGTGCGCAGTAATGTGGTTCGCGTCGAAGTGTTGGATCAAAGCTTGGGCGGCTATCGCGTGCGTTGGCCGAAAGAAGAAAATGTGCGCGCGCGAGTAGGTGAAGTGCTGGGTTTGGCCGTGGACGGGGATGGCGAGAGTCGGCGCTGGATGATCGGCGCTATTCGTTGGCTGCGTTACAGCAAAGACGGTGGTGTCGATGCGGGCGTCGCGCTGCTGGCAAGGCGGGCGCGCGCAGTGGGCATCCGCAGCATCGATGGCACGGGACTGCAACGGCCAGCGGTGCGCGCCGTCGAATACGAGCCTGTGCGTGGCGGACAGTCCAATCTCACGAATCTGATCACGCCAGCCAGTTTCGACACCTTGTCACGGCGTATTGAGATCATCCGCAGCGAATCGCCTGACGAGTTCGATTTGGTGGATAAAAACAGCGAGCAATGCAGCCAACTCACCGTCCTCGATAACGCTGGCGACTTCTTGTTGCTGCAAGCCACCCGCGAAGTCGCATGAGCCAGCCTGTGAATGCGGCGATGACGCAGCCGCGTCGACGCAGCCGCGCTGTCACCGTCGGCGGCGTTGTGATTGGCGGCGATGCGCCAGTCGTGGTGCAGTCGATGACCAACACCGACACCGCCGATGCAGCCGGCACTGCCAGACAGATCGCCGAACTGGTGCGAGCGGGCTCGGAGCTGGTACGCATAACGGTCAATACGGCGGAAGCGGCCGCAGCCGTGCCGCATATTCGCGAGCGCATCGAGGCCATGGGCGCGGCAGTACCGCTAATCGGAGACTTTCATTACAACGGCCATCAGCTGCTAGCCGGTGAGCCTGCCTGCGCCGAGGCGCTGGCTAAGTATCGAATTAATCCCGGCAACGTGGGATTCGGACGCAAGCGCGACAGCCAGTTTTCGACCTTGATCGAGTTTGCGCTGCGCTATGAAAAACCGGTTCGGATTGGCGTCAATTGGGGCTCGCTAGACCAATCCTTGGCGCAGACCCTAATGGACGAGAACGCGCGCCGTGCGCAGCCGTCCGATGCGGCGGCAGTAATGCGTGAAGCCTTGGTGCGTTCGGCGATTGACTCGGCCAACCGAGCCATCGAACTGGGGCTAGCGGCCGACCGTATCGTGCTGTCGGCGAAGGTTAGCGGTGTGCAGGAACTTATTGCGGTGTATCGCGACCTCGCCAGCCAAGGCGACTTCGCCCTGCATTTGGGTTTGACCGAGGCCGGCATGGGCAGCAAGGGCATGGTCGCCTCCAGCGCGGCGTTGGCGGTGCTGCTACAGGAAGGCATTGGCGACACCATCCGCATTTCGCTGACGCCCGAGCCCGGTGGTTCGCGTTCGCAAGAAGTCATCGTCGCCCAGGAGTTGTTGCAAACGATGGGGCTGCGCGCGTTCACGCCACTGGTCACGGCATGCCCAGGCTGCGGCCGCACCACCAGCGAGTTCTTTCAGGAGTTGGCCAAGCGCGTGCAGGAACATGTGCGCACACAGATGCCCCTGTGGCGCATCACTCATCCCGGTGCCGAAAACCTCACCTTGGCGGTGATGGGCTGCGTAGTGAACGGCCCTGGTGAGAGCAAATTCGCTGACATCGGCATTTCACTGCCGGGTACTGGTGAAGCGCCCATTGCGCCGGTGTTTGTCGATGGCAAGAAAGATGTGACCTTGCGCGGGGAGCACATCGCGGATGAATTTGTTGGCCTGATCGATGCGTATGTGGAGCGGCGCTATAGGCGGACTCCCTGAGTGGAGCCGGCGCAGCGACAGCTTGGAGCGGCAAGCGCTGGCCCACCCACCGGAAGGCGTCATCCGGATTACCTGCCTGGCCTGCAACCGATCGGGTCAGCGGGACGTACTAACGGGCAACACTACCGTCCTTGCGGAATCAGATGGCGTCCAGCCCGCATCGTCGGGCACCGGGGGCAAGTCTGGCTGTTGGGCTTCCTGCTGCTTTGTGGTTCGCAACTGCAAGTGCCGCGACGTGTCTCTCTGGAGCGGCATCAACGGAGACTGGTCGAACACCGTGCAACGGCGCTTCACCGCCCGGCGCAAACGATACGGCGGTAATCAACACGACTCGGTAAGCCTCGTTATGCCAGCTACCGGTTTGGTGGGTGGCGATGCGTTGATTCGTGCGCAGCTGTGAACATCTGTGCTCGATTTCGCAAGCGCGATCCCCGCAGTCGACGTAGCACCTTGTGTTGAGCACTTCTCGGTAGCGGGCGGCAGCGCACTTGCGGGTCGACCATGGCCTTCGCCATATTCTGGGCGTGCAACTGCATCCGCGACACCCAACCATCAAACAACCAAAGGCAGCATCGATGGAACTCGTCCAAGAATGTATTTTCCGCGCTTTCCTTAAGCCACCGCTGATGATCGGAGCCGGACCGATCGGGACGCGAATTTACTACGGAATCGAGTCCGGCGAGGTGGTCGGAGATCGGCTGACAGCCAAGCTCATCAGTGGCGGTGAGTGGGCGTTGTTGGGCCCTGATGGTTACATCCGCATTGATGTGCGGCTGCAGGCGGAAACGCGCGACGGCGCGCTGATCTACATTCAGTACTCCGGCCTGCTTGAGATGAACGACAAGGTACAAACCGCGCTCGCCAGTGGCGCAGGAACGAACTACGGCGATCACCGCTTTTTTATCAACCCGCGCATGGAGACAGGGGACGAGCGCTACGCGTGGGTGAACCGGACATTTTTCGTTGGCGAAGGACGCCTGTTGCCGAACTTGGGCGTCGAGTATCAGATCATGCGGCCGGCCTGACACCGGCATTTCGACGTCCAACTGGGCCTGACCCACGGCAGGAGTCAACTCGCATATCCCTGTCCGCGCGCGAAGGGATCGAAGTCGCGGCTAGTTGTGGTGCTTCGCAATCAATCGAACTTATCCGCGGTGTCTTTGCGCGCCTGGCGGTGTTGTTCGGCCGCTACGCGGCTACGCCTTCGCTGCGCGCAGCTGCGGCGGATCTACGGAACCATGAGCCTGCCTATCGAGTTCTTTTCAACCGAGCTGGAGGCACGCGATTGGCTGCTGATGCGCCTTGCTCAATAGCCGGGGAAAGCGAAAGGCACACGGGTTTCCGCGAGAAAAACGTGCGCTACGGCGCGCAACAAACCCGGTTGCGCCCGGTTTCCTTGGCCGCGTAGAGCGCTCGATCTGCTGCCCGCATCAATTCGGTCGGCTCGCGTCGGGTCTTGCTCAAGGCGGCCAATCCCACGCTTACCGTCATGGTCTGCGGCTCAGCACCTGGCGTGAACACCGACGCTTCCACCGCTTCGCGCACGCGTTCGGCGAACTGCTTGGCTTGCTCGATATCGGTATCCGCCATCAGCACCGCAAATTCCTCGCCGCCGATTCGCGCAAGCACATCGCCGGCGCGCACGTGACTGCGCAGGATGTCAGCCAGCTTCTTGAGCACGCCGTCGCCCTCAAGGTGTCCAAAGCGATCATTGATGCGCTTGAAATGATCGACGTCGATGATGGCGAGCACGGTGTGTGGCTCGCGGCGCATGCCGCGCGCGGCTTCTGACGCCAGCAGGTCACTGAACTGCCGACGATTGAACAATCCGGTCAGCGCGTCATGGGTGGCGAGCTGATAAATCTCTTCGTGATAGCCCGCCTCGACGCTGCTGTGGCTGATGAATTTCAGGATCACGTCGCCGAGAACGACATGGTCGCCATCGGCTAGCTCAGCCACCTCAATGGGCAGTTCGTTGAGACGCGTTCGATTGGTTGAACCGAGATCACGCACAAAATAACTGTCGCCCGAGCGCCAGAACTCGCAGTGGCGCCGCGAGATGCTGGCGTGGGGAATGTGCAGGTCGGTTTGCGGCGACCGGCCCACGCTGATGCGGCTGTCGCCAATGTCGACACGGTTGCCGATTCCGGGACCATGAATGACCACCACACAAGCGGTGCGCGGTGCGCCTAGCGAAGGACCACGACTTAGCGCTGTACGCTGCGTGGTTTCGTCTGGGTAATCGGTCGCCATATCGCGCGAGTGTAATCCATCCCCCGTGTTGGCAAGAATTGTTGGCAAGATACCGCTGAGCCAAACCGCGGCTCGCGTCGCAGTTCTGCGAAGGCTATTGCCATGACTAACCCGCCCACCCATCCCGACGACGAGCCGACCCAGGCAATCGCCCCGCGCAACGCGTCGTCTGCGCGCGCCGAAGCCGAGGTGGGCGAGCGGGCGGCGGGAGAGGTGGTTGGCGACTACCGCATTCTGCAAGTGCTGGGCCGAGGCGGCATGGGCACGGTCTACCGCGCCGAGCAGCTGGAGCCGGTGCTCCGCACGGTGGCGCTCAAACTCATGGTCCGCCAGCGTCTGGATGCCCGTCATCTGGCGCTGTTTGAGGTCGAACGGCAGGTGTTGGCGCGCATGCAGCATCCTTGCATCGCGCAGATTTTCGATGCCGGCACCACCGCCGACGGGTCACCTTTCTTTGCGATGGAGTTGATCGAGGGGCAACCCATCAGCACCTACTGCGAGCAACATCAATTGCCACTCGCAGCCCGCATAGCCCTGCTCATTCAAGTGTGCGAAGGCGTGCAGCACGCCCATCACAAGGGCGTTATCCACCGTGACTTGAAGCCAGGCAACATTCTGGTGACCGAGGTCGATGGCCGGCCGGTGCCAAAAATTATCGACTTTGGCATCGCCACGGCGGCACAACGCGGCCGTTGCGTCGACAACGAGTTGATCGCCGGCACGCCGGATTACATGAGTCCCGAACAATCGCGAGGCGCGCCGGATATCGACGCCCGCAGCGATGTGTATGCGCTGGGCGTATTGATGTGTGAGTTGGTATCGGGACGGCGTCCGCCGGCTTCGACCATGACCGGCGAAGCGGCCGCTGACGACAGCACCGCGCTGCGCGCGCCTTCGGCGATATTTCGTGATGAGCCACCCGCCCAAGCAGCCACCCTTGCCGCGCATCGAGGCGTGTCGATCGATGGCTTGTATGGCGCGCTCAAGCGCGAGCTGGATTGGGTGGTGCTGCGGGCCTTGAAGCGTGATCGCGAACAACGGTTTCCGACGCCGCTGGCGCTGGCCGACGAGCTTCGCCGCTGGCTGGATGGTCGCGCCTTGCAATCGGTGCCACCGACGCGTCGCTACGTGTGGGGCAAGTTCGGCCAGCGCCACCGACTGGCAATTGTGGCGGGTGCTGCCGTGCTTGCCTCGCTGCTGGTTGGCACCGCGCTGTTGCTGTTCGGTCTGATCGAAGCACGCGAGCAACGCCAAATTGCGGTCCAACGTCAGCACGAACTGGAACGCGTCGCGCGCTTTCAAAGCGCCATGCTCGAAGGCATCGACATCGAAGCCATGGCAGCCTCGATGCTGCGTCTGCAACGCGAGGGCGTGACTGCGGCAGGCGATGAGGCGCTCACGTTGTTGGCGGATTTTGACCGTTTGAGCACGCATTGGAGCGCGCCCGAGATCGCTCGCCAATTGGTCGACAACCAGCTTTTGAATCGCGCCGTAGTGGCAGTGGATCGCGACTTTGACGGCCAACCTTTGCTTGCCGCCGAGCTGTTGAACTCGCTGGCCGAGGTATACATGCGAATCGGCCTGCCTGCTGAGGCAGAGTCCACCAGTCGCAGACTAGTCGACCTGCGCAGTAAGCAGTTGGGCGAGAGCGATCCGCTCACCTTGCAAGGCGTCGCCATTCTCGCCAGCAGCATCAATCGACAAGGTCGCCTGGACGAGGCGAAGGCCATGCTCGATGTGGCAATCGGCCGCATTGGCGAAGGGCAGGGTGATACCGACGCCGCCATTGCGGTGCAGCTGGCCGCCGCCAACAACGAGGATGACCGGGGTCGCCGCGAGGAGGCTGTCGTCACCTTGAAAGCGCTGCGCGAACGCTTGTTGCGGCAGCGCTCTGCGGAAGATCCCGCGCTCAACAAAGTGACCAACAACCTGGCGATCACCTTGGCGCGACTGGGCAAGGTCGACGAGGCTAGGCCGCTGCTGGAGGAGTTGCTGCCAGTGCGCATCGCCAACCTTGGCGCGGAACACACCGACACCCTCTCGACGATGGCCAATTTGGCCGCCATCCGTGGCATGCAGGGCGAAATGGAAGCGGCGTTAACCTTGCAAACCGAATTGCTGGCCATCGACCGCCGGCGGCTGGGCGACATGCATCCGGGGACGTTGAGCGACGTCAATAATCTGGGCTCGACACTGTTTCGGATGAAGCGCTACGACGAAGCGCGTCCGCTACTGGAAGAAGCCTTGGCCTCCCGCCAGAAAGTGCTCGGCGAAACGCATCCGCAAACGCTGCGTTCGATGAACAATCTGGCTTCACTGCTCAGCGAAGTGGGTGAGTCAGAGGACGCTATCGCCTTGCAGCGGCGAGCGGTGGAGGCGCGACAGCAGAGCTTGGGCGCTGAGCACCCGGACAGCATGCGGGCATTGTTGAGTCTGGCGTCGGTATTGCGCGACGCCGGGCAACTGGAGACCGGCGCCAGCACCGCGCAGGATGCGCTGACGTTGATGCGCAAGGCCTTGCCCGCTGACGATCCTGAACTGCTGAATGCGCTGGGCGTGATCGCCGATATCGCCGGCAAACGCGGACAAATCGATCAAGCAGAAGCCGCCCTGCGCGAACAGATCGATGGACTGGCGCGAGTCAAGGGTGACCAGCACCTCGATACGCTTAGAAAACGTCTGGATCTGTATTCGTTGCTAGCTGACAACGATCGCGATGGCAGCGCGCTGGCCGCCGATTTGCAGGCCTTGGTAGCGCTGGATCCGAGCACCTTGGACGAATCCGCTCGCGCTGATCGTGACGAGGCCAGTCGTCGCCTCGCCGTCAGGACGCGAGCAGAAGTGCAGTAAGGATCGCCCTCAGCGACTCGTGCGGGTGTTCGAGCCGATAAAGTAGGGCGGGTCTCGACCCGCCAACCAACTGGCGGCGATGCCGATGGCGGGCCAAGGCCCGCCCTATTGCGAATCGCCCTGCTGATTTGCTCGTGGCACCACCCCACGGTCATTCTCAATGGCCGTCACACGGCGCAAGAATGTGCCGCCAAGCGTAGGGCGGGTCTTGACCCGCCAATCAACTAGCGGCGATGCCGATGGTGGGCCAAGGCCCGCTCTGTTGTGAATCGCCTTATCGCGCTGATCGTGACGAGGCG
>JANNWF010000256.1:0-2827 GCA_031408455.1 Pseudoxanthomonas sp.
TTGTAGAGTGGAGCTTGCTCCGCTGCTTCTGCCATTGATCTCGAAACCTATGGCATTCGTCCTCAACTCTGCTCCCGGCCTTCGTGCGTGGTGCCGAGGCGTTCCGTCATGCAAACCTGCGGTTTGCAAGCGCGCCGCTTCACCCCCCAGCTCCCAACCCCGCTCTTAAAAAGCCATGCTCCACCTAACCGTCTCCAATCGACTCGAAGCCTTGGCCGACGCCTTGGCTGAGCGCCTGCGGGCGAGTCCGCTCGGAGATCCGCTCGCCCCCGAACACATCGTGGTTCCGCACAGCGGTGTGGGGCGGTGGTTGCAGTTGCGTTTGGCGCAGCAGTTCGGAGTGTCTTTCTTGCTGCGGTTCGAATTACCGGCGCAACGGATTGCGGCGATGTTGACCGCCTTGGCCGGCACTGCGGGTTCGGCCTTGGCGGCACCCGCGTGGGAGCGATCAGTGCTGCGCTGGCGATTGCTGGAAATGCTAGAACATCTACCTGCGGGCGCCGATTTTTCTGTGCTTCGTGCGTATCTGGATGACGCGGACATTGCCGGCGCAGGCAGGGTCAGCCAGTGGCTCGATCCTCTCAAGCCGTGGCAGCTGGCCTGCCGGCTAGCCGATGTGTTTGATGCCTACCAGGTATATCGACCGGACTGGTTGCAGACGTGGTCACTGAGTCGACGCGCATTGCCGGCGGTGGCTGATGAAATTTGGCAGGCGGCGTTGTGGCGACGACTGTGCGCTGCAATGCCGTTGGCTGATCGCGGTAGTCGCTTGCAAGCGCTGATCACGGAGCTTGAGAACGGTGATCTGCCGACCGGTTTGTTTCCGCTACGACTGAGTCTGTTTGGCGCATTGCCACTGAGTCCAACGCAAATGCGCTGGGTGCGAGCCTTGTCCCAGCATACCGAGCTAGCGGTTTACCACTGCGCACCGTCGGCGGCCTACTGGGGCGATCTGCGCTCACCGCGTGAGCAAGCGCGTCAGCGCGCCTCGCGAACGTCGATGAACGCTGTAGATGTCACTGTCGAACCGCCGGATGAGCCGGTCGGCGCGCTGCTCGCTTCTTTGGGCGCGCAAGCGCGCGATGCTCAGCAGTTGCAGATCGAACACTGGCTGGACGTGAGCACCGAGCGGGAGCGCTGGTCAGCACCCGATGCTTCGCGGCCACTGGGCTGGCTGCAGGCGGCGAAGCTTGAGCTGAACTCGCATTCGCCGCCCCCGGTCGCGCGCAGCAATCTGCGCGTTCACACCTGCGCGAGTGCGCGTCGGGAAGTGGAAGTGTTGCTCGACGAGTTACTGGATCTGTTTGAGCATGATCCCACGCTGCGCCCGCACGAAGTCGCGATCATGGCGCCCTCGCTGGATCAGTACGCGCCCTTGATCGAGGCCGTGCTGGCGGCCACGCCCATCGAGCGCCGAATCCCGATCACGCTGGCGGACGGCCGCGCGGATCGATTGCATCCATTGGTTCAGCGTTATCTGTGGCTGCTGCGATCACCCAAGGCGCGCTTCACTCGAAACGAAATATTGGGACTGTTTGAAGTCGCCGAGATTCGCGCGCGATTCGAACTGAGTGATGAAGGATTGTGCTGGTTGCTGGAGTGGGCGCAAGCGCTCTCTGTCGTCTCCGGATTGAGCGCAGCGCAGCGCGATGCGATAGGCGAGGGTGCAGTCGAAGCCCACACCTGGGCAGCCGCCATCGAGCGGTTGTTGATGGGTCATGCGACCGGTGACGACGGTGGCGTGCGCGATGGCGTCGCACCGTTTGCAATGGGCGATGGCGCCGAGTCGGCGCTGGCACTGGGTTCATTGTGGCGGCTGCTGCGTACCTTGGAGCGTTGGCGCCTGCGCTTGCAGGAATCGTCCACGCCTGCGACAGGCGTCGAGCGCCTGCGACAGTTGTTGCCGCGTGCCCTGATCGCGTCACTGCTCGTGAATCTTTTCTCGCCGCGCGGTCTCGCCGCGGTCAAGGCGAGTGTCATGGACGCGGCGGCAGCGACGACGGCGCTCGCGGGCGGAGTTTCGATCCTCGGAGGACTGATCGTGTGGAAGAAAATCGTGGCGCTGGTGTGCGTGATCCTGCTTGCGGTTTTCTTGTACAGGGAATGGCCGCGCGAGGATCTTGCGGCGACGGAGACCGGACCGAAGGTCGGCGAGGGCGTCGCCGAGATCGAGGTTCCTGCACTGGCGCTGCCAGCTGTTGTCGGACCACGCACCTCAGAAGCTGCGTTGGAGCCGAGCGCACTGCGCTTCACAGCTCGTGTGATCGACGCCGAAGCCGGCGCGGGACTCGCACGGGCGGACGTTGCGATGTTCCGCGGCCGTGAAACGATGTCGTTTGAATTGCAGCGAGATCACTCCGAGTACTACCTGCGCAGCATGGGCGGGCGCCTCACGTCGCGCACGAGGGGCGACTGGCCGAGAATCGTCGATGCGGACGAACTCGCGCTCTCAAATCACAAGCCGTTGCTTTCACTCGACCGGCCCGACGCGGATCAGAAGCCCATCGCGCGCACCACCACGGACGAAAACGGCGAATTCACGCTTGCGGGGATTTCGGGCAGCGGCTTGATCGAGGTTTCGCTCGCGGGTCACGCCACGCGCTGGCGGCCCTTCGTCGACGGCAAGCTGCCATCGGAAATCTCGCTGTGGCACGAGCGCGAAGTGACCGGGCAATTGATCGATCAGAGCGGCGCCAAGATCAGCGAGCCGATCGAGATCGTCCTGCTGGCCGCGGGCGAACCGTCGAAGGCGGCGCTGGCGCGCTACGAGCATGATCGACTTGTTGCGTTTCGGGACAGCGGCGATCGCACGCTCGACCGCGAGGGG
>JANNWF010000257.1:0-5575 GCA_031408455.1 Pseudoxanthomonas sp.
CATAATCCTGCCGGGCCTTTTCGACCACGTTCAGGCTTTCCAAGCGGCTCACTTGGCGCAGGATGAGATTTCCGGCCTGCCGAGCGGCTTTGACCATGACGTTGACCGCTGGCTTTTGCATGCGGATTCCGGGGTGGATGCGGCGGATAAAAAGAACGCGGTCGGACGCTGTGGATCTGCCCACAGGACCGACCAATCAGCCATGGATCATAGCAAATGCTCACCCTAGACCGGCCCATCCCCGTCCAACTGCGCATTGTGCTGGTGGGTACCAGCCATCCCGGAAACATCGGAGCGGCGGCCCGGGCGATGCAAACGATGGGGATTGACTCACTGCATTTGGTCGCGCCGGAGTGCGACCCGTTCGCCCCGGAATCTCAGGTCCGTGCTGCCGGTGCCGAGCGCGTAATGACCCAGATGGTGATTCACGCAACGTTGGCGGACGCCTTGGCCGATTGCCACACGGTGTATGGATGCACGGCACGCAAGCGCAGTGTTGCGCTGCCCGAAGTGGCGCCAAGAAACGCGGCTCCGCGATTGGTCGAGGCGGCGACGCGTGGACCCGTCGCGCTGTTGTTTGGGCGCGAGCGCACCGGTTTGGAAAACAGTGAGCTGCAGCGTTGCCACGCGGCCATCCACATACCGACGGACGCTGAATTTGGATCACTCAATTTGGCGGCAGCGGTGCAAGTCATTGCCTATGAGCTGCGCCTAGCCGCACTGGCGAGGGTCAATGCAAATGGTGCTGCAGCGGCGGATGGTGCGGAGTGCCCGCCAGCGTCAACGACTGGACTCGCCAACAGCATCGAAGGCATCAACGCGTCAACCGAACCGGCGGCGACTCAAGCTGCCATGGAACGTTTTTTCGAACACCTGGAACAGACCTTGATCGACATCGATTTCCACAAGGGTCGTCACTCGACAACGGTCATGCATCGGCTGCGCCGGCTATTTCTGCGGGCCAGCATGGATGCGCGCGAAGTGCGCATGCTGCGCGGAATTTTGGCCGAGTCGCAACGCAAGGCGAGGCTTGCTCGGCCGTCGTAACTTGCTACTTCCATGGCGGGCTTGGAGTACCCTTGGGCGACCCGACTTTTGCGATGCTTTTGCACCTGTGAGCAAGCGAATGTTTTGCCATTGGCTCGCACTTTCGGCCATTGTACTTTTGGCAATTGCGCCGACGACGCAGGCTGCCAGTGAGACCGCCGCAAGCGACCAAAGCGTGCTGGTTATTGGCCGCATCAGCGATGATCCGCGTCGCCATTACGATCAGCTGAAATCGCTGTTGGATTACGTGGTCCCGCAACTGGCGCCGGTCGGCATCCGCGAGGGCCGCGTATTGATGGCGAGCGATACCCAACAGATGGCCAGCTATTTGCGTCGGGGCCGCGTCGATTGGGTGACTGAAACCGCAGGGACCGGCGTCAATCTCGCAGAACGTACCGGTGCCAAGGTATTGGTAGTGACAGAGCGCGATGGCGTATCGGCTTATCACTCAGTCATTTTCGTGCGCCGCGACAGCGGCATTCGCAGCTTGGATGATTTGCGTGGCCGCAGCATCGGTCTGCAGAATTTGAATTCGACAAGCGCCTACCTCGCTCCGGTCGCTGATTTGCTCGGTGCCGGTCTCGACCTCGAGCTGCTGTTGTCGCCGCTGGATCGACCAGGCACTGAAAGCGTTGGTTACTTGTTCGCGCAGTCAGAAAACAACATCTCGACGTGGGTGCACAAGCGTCTGGTGGATGCCGGGGCCTACAGCAATCTGGATTGGGGCAACTTGCATCGTCTGCCGCTCGCCTATCGCAGCGACCTGATGATCATTCATCGGACCGTCGACTATCCGCGTGCGGTCGAATTGGTGCGCGGCAATCTCGCTCCAGAAGTAGAGCAAGCCCTGCGAAACGTCCTGTTGTCGGCGGCAGAGGATCCTGAAGGCCGCGAGCCACTGCTTAAGTTTTTCGGTACCAGCCGGTTTTTGCCGATTGATCCCGCAATGCAGAAGTCCCTCGATGGGCTGCGTGACGGCGTCAAACGCGTTCGCATGGAGTTGGAATGACTCACTCCTTTTGGCGACGCGCACGCCGGTGAGCAAGGCCCGTCCGACGGTTCGGTTTGGCATACAGGCGCGCTTTTTGGGTGTGGTCTTGGCGGCGACCGTGTTAACGCTGGTCTTGCTTGCGGTGGCGCTTAGCCAACAGTGGCGTGGTCAACAAGAACTTGCTGCGATAGGCCGAGATGGCATGCGGCAAATGGTTGAAGTGGGTGTCCGCCAGCGCGGCGAAGCGCTGGCCATGCAGCTTGCCGATAGCCTCGCCAACCCGCTTTACTTTTTCGACTTGTACGGTGTGGGCGAAATCGCTCGCACGGCGCTGAAGCAGCCGGATGTCGTGTACGTGCTGGTGTTTGATCCCGAAGGGCGAATCATTCATGACGGCTCGGGGGACATCCCCACCTTTGGTCAACCCATGAGTGACGACTTTGCCAGCGAAGCCATCGTTGCCTCGTCGCTGCATGTTCAACACTCGGCCGACCTGCTTGAAGTGGCTGTTCCCATCCGCATTGGCGACCAGTTGCAAGGGGGCGCCCGCGTCGGCATTTCTCTGCGCGAACCGATGCTAAGGCAAGAGGTGGCTCTTGACGCGATGTCCACCCGATCGCGCGCAATTGCGGTCGACAGTCTGGCGCTCATGAGCGTGTTGTTCGCTGGGCTGCTGACGATTGCTGCAGTGTTGTCGTTGATGGTGTCACGCGGTTTGGTGAAGCCCATCCGGCGGTTGGCCGAGGCCGCCAAGCAAGTTGAAGCAGGGGTCTATCAGGTTGATTTGCCGTCGCATCGAGGCGATGAGCTGGGCGAGTTGCAGCGCGGGTTTTTGCGCATGACCGAAAGCATCGCACGGCATGAGGAAGAGGTGAGTCGGCTGGCCTACAGCGATCACCTGACGGGCTTGCCGAATCGCTTGGCATTTCGCGAAAGGCTCGACCTTCGCCTGATTTCTGCGCACGCCGAAGGCGCCAGCGTCGCCTTGGTATGCATCGATCTGGATGACTTCAAGCGGGTCAATGACACGCTCGGTCACGATGCCGGCGACGAAGTGTTGGAGCAATTTGCCGGCAGGTTGAGGCAGTGCATCCCCTTTGAAAGCGACCACCACGCGCAAGCCGCGCGCTTTGGTGGCGATGAGTTTGTCGCCGTCGTGGGCGGCGTAGACGCGCGCGGCGCGGCACATCAGTTGGCCGAAGCAGTGCTCAACGAATTGCAGAAGCCGCTGGTAGTGCGCGGCAGGCAGGTGTACTTGGGCGCATCCGTTGGCATCACGGTGTTTCCCGAAGACGCCCAGCAAGCGCGCGACCTCATCAAGAATGGCGATATCGCGATGTATCAAGCGAAATCAGCCGGCAAGAATTGCCTACGCTTTTACAGTCGCGCCATGGATCAAGCGGTCGGCAACAGCGTGGCCTTGGAAGACGCGCTGCGTGGTGCCTGGGATCGCGGCGAGTTGAGTGTGTGTTATCAACCAATTTTTGCACTGGCCAACCGCCAGCTAGTCGGTGCCGAAGCATTGTTGCGCTGGAATCACCCGACCTTGGGTGAAGTGGCACCGACGGCATTCATTGAGATCGCGGAACAATCCGGCTTGATCGAGCAGATCGGCCGCCATGTTCTGTTGGCAGCCTGCGAAGCGGCGCAGCGGTGGGCTGAGCCTTCACAAGGTTGGGTCAACCCCGCAGGCGCGCCCTTTGTTTCGGTGAATGTGTCTGCGCGTCAGTTGCGCAATGGCGAGCTGCCGGAACTCGTGGCCACTGTCTTGCAACAAACAGGCTTGTCGCCAGCGCGCCTGCATCTTGAGCTCACCGAAACGGCTGTTCTCGGCGATGAGATTCACGCGAGTGTGCAATTGGCGCGGCTGCGTGCGAGTGGCGTCAAAGTGTGGCTGGACGACTTTGGCACTGGCTTTTCCGGGCTCAGCCATTTGCGTCGCGTGCCTGTGGACGGATTGAAAATAGACCGCAGCTTTGTCGCTGATGTGCTGCAAGATCCCGACGATCTTGCTTTGACCAGCGCAATTATCGCGATGGGTCATTCGCTGGGAATCACTGTCGTCGCAGAAGGTATCGAGAGTGATGCCCAGTTCGCCATCTTGCGCGAACGCGGCTGTGACCAGGGCCAAGGATTTTGGCTGGGTCGCCCGATGGCCGAAATAGCGCTACGGGAGCAGATGGCGAGCTGATCGCTTCTCCCTCGTCGACGAGTCACACAGTCGCCGGCATGCGTCGATAGAGACGGTCCAGCCGGTTCACCGCCTGAGCCAGCATCGCAATGGGTCCGTTGTTGACTATTACGTCATCGGCCAGCGCCAACCGCGCGGCGCGTGGGGCTTGCGCGGCGATTGCAGCCCGGGCTTGCTCGGCATCGACGCCGTCACGATGCATAACTCGCTGCAACTGCAACGCGTCCGAAATATCAACCAGCAGCACACGACTCAACCAATCGTAGCGACCACCTTCAACCAGCAGGGGGATCGCGACGATCACATAGCCCGAGGAAACGGCTAGGCAGCGTTGAAGCAGCTTCGCTCGAATTGCTGGGTGCAGGATCGC
This sequence comes from Pseudoxanthomonas sp., assembly GCA_031408455.1. Classification (GTDB taxonomy): domain Bacteria; phylum Pseudomonadota; class Gammaproteobacteria; order Xanthomonadales; family Xanthomonadaceae; genus JANNWF01. The sequence goes on from JANNWF010000257.1 coordinate 4,600, forward strand.
TTCCAAGGCGCGCCGTTCAGTGGTGTTCGCGAAGACGTGAACCCGCAACTGGCGTCTATCGAGGCAACCTGAGGGGTCCAGCATGTGCTTGCCGAAGCGCTCAACAATGGCGGCTAACGCGGGTTGGCCAGGCTCAACTAGCTCACGAGCGACCAAGTCGGCGTCGAGGGTGGTAGCACCACAGCGTTCGAACTCAGTCAGTACCGCCGACTTGCCAGAGGCTATCCCGCCTGTTAGACCGATGACTGGCACATTGGGTGTCACAGTCCGCACCCCGCGGTCAGTCCGCTACGCCAGACCAGCGCAGGTAGGCCTTGAGGAAGTCGACACCGGACACCAACTGAATCCAACCAGCAACGGCGAGGTACGGCCCGAACGGAATGGGTTTAGCGCGATCACGGCCCTGTATCACTATTGCCATTAATCCCAGCACCGCGCCGACCGCCGAGGCGATGAACAATACGGGCAAAATCGCGCTGACCCCGCACCATGCGCCCATGGCCGCTAGCAGTTTGAAATCGCCGTAGCCCATCCCCTCCTTGCCAGTCAATAACTTGAACGCCCAGAACACCGACCACAGACTTCCGTAGCCGACGATCGCCCCCGTGATTGCATCCGTAGGCGATGCAAACACGGGTAACACGCTGAGCCCAAGTCCAATCCATAGCAACGGTAGCGTCAGGTCATCCGGGAGCAACGTCGTATGCCAATCGATACCCGCAGCTGCGATCAATATGGCGGTAAATACCAGCGCCGATAGGGCTTGTGGCGTGAGCCCGAAGCGCCAAACGACGACTGCAAACGCAAGACCAGTCAGCAGTTCGACCGCCGGATACTGGATTGAAATCCGCGTGCCACAGCCGCGGCACTTCCCTCCTAAAGCCAAGTAACTCAGCAGTGGGATGTTTTCCCATGCGGCCAACTGACGCTGGCACTTCGGGCAGTGTGAGCGTTCGACCACGATACCCGGCGGCGA
>JANNWF010000258.1:0-2053 GCA_031408455.1 Pseudoxanthomonas sp.
CCGATGCCGAGCTTGAGGCTCGTAAGAAGTCTCTACAGGAGCGCATCAAGGCGCTGCAAGGCGGGCTTGATGCTGAAGGTGCCGCCAAGGCGAAAAACACCCAAATAACGAAAACGTGGACCGCCTTCATGGCCGCCGCACGTCAAGAGGAAGCAAAGTGGGTTGCCGCGCAAAACGCTCGTTTGGCTAATCGCGCGCAGATCAAGCAATCCGCAGACGACATCGCGCAAGAAATTCTGCTGCTCGGTTTGTCTAGCGAGGCGCGGCAGCGTGAATTGATCTTGATCGAGGCGACCAGGCTCGCACGCGATGAGAACGGAAAGGTGATCGATGACGAGCGCGAGCGGTTCATCGCGTTGCTGACTGAGCTTGATCGTGCTCAAGAGTTTGAGGACATCGTTATCGGCATCGAGCTGGATGGCGCGACTCAGCTGCAACGTGAGATTGAGCGGGTTGGGAGGGCTCTCAAAGAAGCGCTATCCATCGAGTCACCGACCGCAGAAATGCAGGCGAATATCGCCAAGATGCAGGCGTACATGGGTGGCTTGGAGCAATCGACGCGCGCCGCGATGGTTGATTCGGTGCTGCAAGGTGTCCAGTCGATTGGGCAGGCGCTCAACAGCGTCAAAAACATGACCGAAGAAGGCAGTGAGTCCTATCGTCAGATGGAGATCGCCTCGCTCGCGTTGAATCTTGCGCTGGGAATCGGTGCGATCTTGAATCAGGGCAAAGGTGAGCCCTACACGGCCTTCGCAAGAATGGCGGCCATGGCGGCTGTGGTCGCCCAATTCGTCAGTGGGATCAAGGGGATTGGCGGTGGGTTCACTGACACCGCCGGGCAACGTCAGGAAACCCAAGGCACGGGAACGGTGCTAGGGGATGCCGACGCCAAGTCCGAATCCATCTTGAACGCGATGGAAATCACAGCGGATGCCACGTCGCAGTTGGTCGGCATCAATCTCGGCATGTTGCGGGCCTTGCAAGCGCTGCAAAACAGCATTGGCTCGGCAACCAACATGCTGGCGCGCGGTGGTTCAAACCAAGAGTTTTCGGCGATTCCCGGCCCCACGGAGTGGGGTGGGCCGTCCAACCTGCTCGGTAACAGCCGGTTTGCAAATTTCGGCGTTGATCCCTTTGGCATCTTGGGCGGCAGCTCGGAGATCACCGATCAGGGCATCTTGATCATGGGCAACCTGCTGGAAGGTATCTTGCTCGGTGCCTATCAGGAAGTGGAAAGCCGCCGGTCCATTTTCAGCAGCCGGCGGACGCGCGAAGAGGTCGTGAATGTATCCGGCGAACTGCAAGCGCAGTTTCAGCTGGTCATCGATTCACTCGTCGACACAGTGCGCGAGGGCGCGCTGGCACTTGGCCTGTTGCCCGCCGAAATCGAGGCCGCGTTGGCCGCGTTTGAGCTCGAAGAAATCCGAATCAGCCTCAAGGATCTGTCAGCGGAAGAACAGCAGGCCGAGCTGCTGGCGGTGTTCAGTTCCATTTTCGACGGGCTAGCGGGCGCTGTGGTGCCCTTCATCGCGCAGTTTCAGCGCGTGGGCGAAGGGCTCGGCGAGACGCTGGTTCGCGTCGCGACGGGTGTCCAGGTGATGCAAGAGGCGTTGACGCGACTCGGCTTTTCACTCGATGAAGCAGGGCCTGAACAGTTCGCACAGATCAGCGAATCGTTGATTGAGCTGGTGGGTGGGATTGAGGCCTTTATCGAAGGCATGACTTCGTTCGTCAACGCGTTTGCGACCGAAGAATTCAAGTTTGAAACGTTGCAGAGCGATCTAACTCGCGCGTTTGAGCAAGTTGGGCTTGCGGTGCCTGCCACGCGCGATGGGATGTGGGCATTGATGCAGTCGCTGGATGCAACTACCGAAAGCGGCCGCGCGCAGATCGCGGCTTTGCTGCGGCTCTCGGGCGTAGCAGACAGCTACTACAACTTTCTGGAGGATCGCGCTGAGGAAGCGGAGGATGCCGCCGCTGATGCGGCCCAAGCCATCGCCGACGAAGCCGCTGCCCGCGCCGATGCCTTGGCCGCGCTGCTCGAAGCCAAACA
>JANNWF010000259.1:0-9135 GCA_031408455.1 Pseudoxanthomonas sp.
GGACACATCCAATGTAGTGACACCGCCCGGTGGCGCGGTTGCCGTCGCGGTGTACTCGCCGGCAAGGATCTCAGGCGCTGCCAGCGTGGCCAGCAGCAGCCATCCAAACTTTTGCATGAGGGTGACTCGCAGCGAACGAACTTGCAGTCTTGCATGAACTTGCGCTCGGTCCCACATAAGGCTAGTTGAGCCGGAGCTCAGGTCATGGCGGCGACAGCGACCAACCCAAGACGCATTGGGTCATGGCAACCGTGCCAGCGCCTCGCGCGTCTGCACATACAGCCGTCCCGGTGCATCCAAGTCTTCCTCAGACGCCAGCGCAGCCAGCGCTGAAGTGAGTAATGGCCGCGCGGCTGCAATATCGCCCTGCTGCTGTAATGCGATGCCGCGTAGCGCGTCCAGCACTGCTGGCCACATGCCGGTGGCGCGGCCGCTTTCCATCGTGTCGGCATCCAGCGTCTCGATGAGGGCGACGGCCGCGTCGGTATTGCCGAGATCAAGCTCTGCCGCGGCTAGCAACAAACCGGCTTCTTGGGTTTGCGCCGATTCCGCGCCGGCGATTGCGAGCAACCGTGCGTGAGCGGCGCGCAATTGAACCGCCGCCGCAGCGGGTTGTTCCGCTTCTTGCAACAACCGCCCCCAGTTGGTTTGGGTGACATAGGTCGTGGCGTGCGCGTCGCCAAACTTGGCGCGAGCACGCAAGTAGACCTGCTCGGCATAGCGAACACCATTTTCAAAGTCGCCACGGCGCAGTGCTAGACCCAACTGCTCGCCCAGCAGTTGCAAATGGCGCGAATGATTTTCGCCAAGCCGCTCCACGATGACCGGCTGCGCTTCTTGCAGCAATCGTTCGACGGCGGCGTGATCCTCGCCATACGCGCGCACCACCGCCAGTTTTGCCAGCGCGACAGTCAGCGATGCATCTTCATCGCGCGCCAGCGCATCCTTGATCAGCGATTCAGAAGCCGCTTTAGATGCGTCAGCGTCGCCTGCCACCGCTACGCAGACGATGAGGTTGATGCGCAGGTTATCCAGCAGGGTGGTGTTATCGGGCTCAACGGCGCTGAGTGCGGTCACGGCGATCTGCAACTGCGTCGCCGCACCGGCGTAATCACCACGGCTGATCGCTAGGGCACTGGCGGGCGCTGCACGCAGGTACCGCGCGCTGTCGGAGTCGTCGTTTGCGGTCAGTCGAAACAACTCGTTGAGCGTTTTTTCTGCCTCAATCGGCCGACCAAGGCGGGCCTGCAGGCTGGCCCACAGCGAACGCGCACGCAGCGCTTCGATGTGCTTGGGGCCGTGATAGCGCTCATACAGGCCAAGCGCGAGCTGCGCTTCAGCCTCCGCGTCTCGCCAGAGATCGATGGTGTTGAACAAGTTGGCCAAGCTGAGCCGAATGGCTGCTGCTGCGGCAGGTTGCCCGGCAAAACGCGTGGCTACACGAGCGCGCGCGGCGAGCAGCACTTCTTTGAGTGTAGCGTCGGCTCCTTTGGCGCTGACCAATGGGTTAGAACGGCCGATCAAATCTTCATTGACGAAGCGGGTGATGGCGGTGGCGCGGGCCAGTTCGTCGCGAGCTTCGTTGCGCGCAGCAACCGCCATTTGCTGCAAGGCGATGGCGACGGTGATGCCGAGCACCAGTGCCGCGATTAGCGCCACTGCTATCGGTCGACGTGCTTGCGAGCGCGTCAGCGCCGCCCGAATGTGCTCGGCCTCGGCCTCGGCTTGCGTTCGCTGTGCCGCCTCGGTGCGTCGTGATTCAAGCCGGCGCAAGCGCGCACCAAGCTCAGCAGCGCTGGCCAGGCGGCGGTCGGGATTGCCATCAGTGGCCAGGCGGATGTCATCAATCAATAGTGGGTCGGCGATGTTCTGCTCCCAGCCCGACACCATCGGTTGCCCCACTCGACCGGCAAGCAGTTGATACAGCAACACGCCCAAGGCAAATACGTCGCTCTGTACGGTGGGCGTGTGCCCAGCAAACACCTCGGGGGCGACATACAAGGGCGTGCCGGAACTTGCGTCGGTGGCGACGCTCTCGGTGACCGTCAGACCCAAGCGGGTGATGCCGAGCTTGGCCAAGTGCTCGGGATCGAGCAGGCGGCCGCTGCCGAAGTCAGTCAAGCGGATGTGCCAATCCTCGCCTGCCGCGGTGATCAGCACATTGGCGGGCTTCAAGTCTTTGTGCAGTACGCCAACCGAATGCGCGGCCGCCACGGCATCGACAATTTGCAAATACAGACTGACCCGTGTTGCGTCAGTCAAGGGCAAGAGGTGGCTGGTCGCCCACTCGCCTAGGTTGTCACCGCCATAACCGCATTCAAGAAAATAGGGCGGGCTCTCAAAGTTCCAGTCGATGATGTCGACGAAGTGCGAGCAGTCGGCCAAGCTTTCTTGCAACACCCGCAGCAGCGTCGCCTCGCGTTTGAGCGCGCGCAGGCGGTCGTGATCGAGCCCAAATTTATAGACGCGCTGCTCGCGGGTCTTGCTGTGCTCGGCCAGCCACACCTCGTTGCCAGCGGTGCGCGCGAGTTGCCGACGCAGAATAAAGTTCGGCCGCGTGGGCACCGCATGGCCGACGACGAGTTGCAATTCGCTGAGCAGTTGGCGGCCGACCGCGACTCGGCTGATCGGACCTTCCAAGCGATAGCCGACCCGCGCCAAGGTCGTCAAATGTTCCGCATTGGCCTCGCCCAAAGCGCGCCTTAGCTTATTAATCGCGTTCGGCAACACCTTGTCGACGGTAATCCGGCCCGACCATACCTCGCGCAGCAGCTCGTCCTTGGTCACCGCCTCGCCGGCGTGCCGCAGTAAGTAGGCCAAGACTTCCAGCGCGCGCCGCTCGACCTCAACCGGCAGCCCGGCGACCCGCAGCTCAAAGCGCGATTCGTCGAACTCAGCACTGCCGAAGCGATAGCTGAAAGCGGCTCGTTCCACTGCAATCCTTTGATATGTATGGCATCGCTGTTGCGAACGACTGCCGTTACCCATTCGTTACCAAGGCGTGGCCGAGGCGTGCCGACTTCATGGAGAGCGCACCCTAGCATTGCCGACCTTGATCGCCATCGCACCAAAGGCATGGCCCGTTCAGTGCTGAATCAAGGAACCGTTTTGAATTCATCCACTCGCTACATCGCAAGCTTGCTACTCACCCTGCCATTCGCAGCCAATGCCCAGACCGCAACCTGGCAAGTCATCAACGGCGAACGCGGCGATGTGCTGGCGGCCGATCTGCCAGTCGGCACATTTCGTACGTTTGCCGATTTAGGCGTGGGCAACGCCGGTGCCGGCCAATTCGGCTTTCGGGTGGCTAGCCCAACTGCGCTGGAGGGCTATTGGGCCAGTCGCAATGGTCGCTTCACGCGCTATACGCAAGTCGCGGTCACTGGCAATTTAGGTCCTGGCCGCAGCGGGCCTGAGTCCGCGCATCAGTTTGTCAGCGTCAATACGGGGCAAGGCGATGCCAGTAGCGATGGGCAACGTGCATTCATGGCTCGCGCGGCCGACCCGGCCAATCCGAACGCAGCCAGTTACGGCCTGTGGCGGTGGAATACGACCAGCAATATCGAGATCGCGCGCATGGAAACCGATGGCGTGCTCGGCCCCGGTTTGGGTGCGGGCTTTCGTTTTCTCAGTAGCGCAGGCTTCGCCGAAGCGCGCATGGCCGACGGCGGTGTGGCGGTGATCAATGCCTTGGTCAACAGTCCATCCAACGTGCAAAGTCAGGTGCTGCTCAAACATGTTCCCGGCCAAGCCAATCTAGCTTGTTTGCAAACCGGTTCGACCAACCCCGCACTTTCACCCGGTTTAACCGGCACCGACACCTTCCAGACCTTCAATGCCGGCTTGGAACGGGTGGCGGTGACCACCAATGGCCGGGTGCATGCGCGGCTGGTGTCCAGCACCTTGCGCGAGGGCATTTGGGAGCTGTGCAACGGCGCGCCGCGCGCGCTGGCGGTGACCTCAGAGACCGGAATCCGCGGTCCGGACGTCGGCATTGTCTCGGCCACTTTTGTGGATGTCGGGCTAACCGCGCCGCAACCGAGTGGCACATTGGGATTGATATTTTTGGGGCAGTGGCGAACCGGCGCCGATGCCACCAATCGCCCCGGTCTATTTCGCTTTGACGGCAGCGGCAACCGCGGCATTGCCTATACCGAGGCCAGCGGATTTTTCGGCCCCAATTGGCTGAACTCGACCTGGCGCAGCTTTAATGGCGATTACTTCAGCGTCGCCGGCATGTACACCGCCATCATCGCCACCGTCAACGCCACCGACGGCGGCACGCCCACCGGTCTGTGGCGCATACGCGCTGGCGAGCGCCCGCAATTGATCGCCTTGCTTGCGATTTCCGGTGCGCCGTATGAGCCAGAACCGGGCCGCACCTGGCGCAACTTTGAAGCGGTGGCCGTGCTCAGCAATGGCGACATCGTGGTGGAAGCGACCACCAATCCCAACAGCACCAAGGACCTTTGGATTTTGCGGCAAGGCCAAGCACCGCGCCGGCTGCTGTCGCCGGGACAAACCTTAAGCGTGCCCACCGCACAAGGCACGACGGCGACCGCGCTATCGACATTCGACCTAGCCGACGGCGGCGCGCGCTTTAGCGATGGCACGGATGGTTGGATAGGCGCTGACGGCACGCTGGTGTTGAGCGTCAACTCGACCACCTTTGGCCGCTTGCACATCAGCCAGCGCTTGGACCTGCCAAGCCCGGATCGGGTGTTCAAGAGTGGGTTTGAGTGAGCCAGCGTTTGACCCTACGCCACCAGCAGCCAAAGCAGCCGAGCAAGTTCCCGCGCTTCGCACGCGCCTTCGCTTCGCTCGGTCGGTCGGCGCTACCAATGCAGGGCAACAAGCCGCATGCTTTTGTAGAGCGGAGCTTGCTCCGCTAGGCCAAACCGCAGCCTGCCGAAAGCCACAACTACCCTCCACTCAGCAACGGAGCGCGACGATGAAACCCTTCCTACGTAGCAGCCTAATGATCGTCGCTTTGTTGGGTGGAGCTCACTTGGGCGGCTCTGCCACCTTCGCTCAAGACGTCGAAACCCGCGACGGCCAGCCCAATTTTCTGCATCCGCGCAATGGCAGCAGTGTCTCCGAGCAAGACGTGGTCTCGGTGTTGTACACCGATGGCTGTGGTGCCAATGAACTGAATCCGGATGTGACGCCGGTGGTCAGGCGCGAGGGCGGGCGCATCGTGGTTGAGCTGACCATTCGCCTCAGCAGCACGCTGCCGTTTTGCTTTGCCGCACAGCCGCCGAAGGAGTGGGTGATTCCCTTGGGCCGACTGCCCAAAGGCAATTACCCGATCGAGCGCCGCGTGCTGCAACCGGCGGCACCCGGGGCCGAGCGGCCGGTGCTTTCGCTGCTGCTGAATTCGGTGCGCGTAGGCGACACGCCGCACCCTTCAGTCTCGGGCACCTGGTTTGACCCGGGTGCGCCCGGTAGCGGCTTCGTGCTGACACTGATTCCCGACCCAAATACTGTCGAGCCGCAGGCGATGGTGTTCTCGGCTGCGCGGGACCAAGCCCAGCGACCATTTTGGCAAGTGGGTATTGCCCGTTTCGATAACGCCGGCCTGACCGTCGCTGGCACCCTTGGTGGCTCGGCGGGGGACTCGCAACAGACGCAGCAGCTGCGCTTTGACTATCGCGGTTGTGGCCGGCTAAACGTTATCGACATCCGCTTCCCGACCTTTTTCACCGAGTTGAAGCAGTTGAGCACGGTGGACGGCGTCGAGCGTTGCCTACCGACGGGAGAAGTGCTGATGCCCGCACAGCCGTTGGATATCAGTTTGCGGCCCTAACAGCGCTTGTACAGCGCTCGTCATCCCGGCGAAGGCCGGTATCCAGCTCTTCTTGCAGCATGGTCTGCGCCACAAACGCTGGATTCCGGCGTGCGCCGGAATGACGATGCTTAGAGGATTTACTGGATGGAAATTTGATCGAACTTAAGCTCTACACCGAGCCCACATGCCCAGCAATAAACTCAGCCAGCGTGTCCGCCAGCGCGTCCGGCAGGTCATGCCCCCAGCCTTCAATGCGCTCTAGCCGCGCGCCGCGAATCTTGCGTGCCAGGTCCAGTCCATGCGCAATCGGCACCATCGGGTCGGCGCTGCCGTGCAAGATCAAGCTCGGCAATTTCAAATGGCGTAGCAATTCCGAACGATCGCCATCGTTAAAGATCGCGGCCAGTTGCCGGCCGACGCCGTTGCCACTGGCGGCACGCCGCAGTGCAGCGCGCGAACGTCGATCAATATCGGCCGCATCCATCGGATACGCCGGGCTGCCGATCAGGCGCATCAGATCAACCATGTAACTCACCGCGGCATCGGTGGTCACCGCGCGGCGTGGGCGTCTCAACAATTGCCGCATCACTGCTGGCCGTGGCGGTGGCAAGCCGAGCCGGCCGCTGCTAGTTGCCATCAAAGTCAAACTCTTGCTCTGCTGCGGGTGCCGATGGGCGAAATGCTGGGCGATCATGCCGCCCATGGATATGCCGAGCACATGCGCGCGTTCGATGCCCAAGTGATGCAGCAACGCCGCGCCGTCATCGGCGATGTCGGCCAAGCTGTAGGGCAGGCGCAAACGCCGCCGGAACAGACGCGCCGCGACCGACGCGGGCAGGCTGGGCGAGCCATACGCCTCGTAGCGGGTGCTGTTGCCGACATCGCGATTGTCAAAAGTGATGCAGCGCATGCCGCGCGCGGCCAGCGCATCCAACAGACTGTCGGGCCAGGCGATGCGCTGCATGCCCAAGCCCATGATGAGCAACAACGGCGTGCCATCGGTCGGGCCGCGCACGGCGTAATCAAGCTCAACGCCGACCAGTTTTAATCGACTCTCAATCGAGACACTGCTCACTCGCGCATTCCCAAGCGCTTGCGCTCCAGACGGCGCAAGAACTCATCCATGATCCGTCGGTACAGATCCTCGCCCAGATACGCATCCTCGATGCCAGCATCGATGCTGGGGTTGTCGTTGACTTCAATCACCACGGTGCGGCCATCCAACACTTTCAGATCGACGCCGTACAAACCATCGCCGATGGCAGACGTGGCCCGCAAGGCCAGCTTGACCACTTCTGAGGGTGCTTCGCGAATTGGCAAGGTCTTGAAATCGCCGGAGCGCGTAGGCCCTTTGGTGCTGTGCTGATAAATCTGCCAATGCCCGCGTGACATGAAGTACTGGCAGGCATACAACGCTTGATTGCCGATCACACCGATGCGCCAATCGAACTCGGTGTACATGTATTCCTGCGCGATCAACAGCGCGGTGTGTTGAAACAAGCTGTCGGCCGACGTGCGCAATTCCTCGGCCGTTTCCACCCGCACGATGCCGCGCGAAAAACTGCCGTCGGGAATCTTCAGCACCAAGGGCAGACCGAGCAAGTCGGGCAATTCCGCCAGGCGCTTGTGATCGTCGCGAAACAGGGTCTCGCTGCGCGGCACTGGCAACTTGCGCGAGCGCAGCAGATCGTTGAGATAGATCTTGTTGGTGCAGCGCAGGATCGACATCGGATCGTCGATCACCACCATGTCCTCGCGCTCAGCGCGATGCGCAAAGCGGTAGGTGTGATTGCCAGGCGTGGTGGTCTCGCGAATGAACAGGCCGTCGTATTCGGCCAGTCGACCAAAATCGTTGCGGTCGATCAGATCGACATCGATGCCCAACTCGCGGCCGGCCTTGATGAAGTGCTTGAGCGCCTTGCGGTTGGACGGCGGCATCATCTCGGCGGGGTCGTGCAGCATTGCCACGTCGTAACGAAACTTGCGCCGTGCGCGCGGCTTGCGCCACAGCTTTTTGGCAAATGCGGACAGCGCGTCGGCGAAGGCGTCTTCCTGCGAGTCGGTCAGCGAGTTCAAGCCGGCCGGGCGGATCGAGGCGATCTGCCACACTTTTTGGCGGGTGAATTCGATTTTCAAAATCGGACAGGGGAAGGTTTCAAACACCTGCCGCGCCAAGTCTTCCAACGGCGCGTAACTGGTGTGGCCGAAGTACAGCAGCAAGCCGAAGTCGGTGGTGTCGCGACCGCCTTCGGGCAGGTAGCGCGCCAGACTCGCGTTCAAGTCCTCAATATCGACGCCATACAGTGAGCGTCGGCGCAGGTCATTGATGGTACGGACCGACGGAATCACTTTATGGCCCCGCGCCTCGGCCAACAGCGAGACGTAATGACCCAAGCCCAGATACTTGAAGCTGCGGCACAGGTTGATGACCTGCACGCGATCCACTTCGGCGTCAGCCGGGCGTTTCAAATACTCGATCGCCGAGATGACGTTCTCCGACGGGTAGTACGAGCCCCAGTCAGACGGTTTTTCGACGACGATGACTAGGCGACTCATGGCGCGGTGCGGGCCTCGATCAGGTTAGCCGCGAAGTCTGCGCCAATCGCGCGCGCTTGGGCAGCAGGTGCGGGCGCTATTCGTTCAGCCGCAGAATGGGGGACCATGTGTGCATGTGCGTAGTCCCCATCTTTCGAACCGCCGAACTCGCCGATCTGCCCGAGCTGTTGCGTCTGGAAGCGCAGTTCGTCGGGGATCGACTCAGACCCCGCCAGCTTCGCTACCACCTTGGCCACGCCGACAAGCGCTTGCGCGTCTGCGCCAACGGCAATGACCTCCATGGTTACTCACTAACTCTGAAGCGGCGCGGCAGCTTGATCGCGCGGCTGTACTCGCTGGTGGTAGACCAAGCGATGCGTGGCGGCGGCCTTGGCACGAAGTTGCTGATCGACGCTGAAATCCAGGCCCAGCAGTCCGGCGCGCAGTGTGTGCGCTTGGAAGTGCGTGCTGACAACGCCGCCGCTTTGGCGCTGTATGTGCGCGCTGGCTATCACGTCTTTGGCCAGCACAAGCACTACTACGATGACGGCATGGATGCGGTTCGCTTGCAGAAACGCCTGACTGCGACGCGCTGAGCATGACCCTCGGCACTGTGACGATGGCCTGCGGCCGATACCATATCGAGCGCTCGCGATTCACGGAAAGCAGCCGAGCAAGCTCGCGCGCTGCGCGCGTACGCCTTCGCTTCGCTCGGTCGCCGCTACGCGTACGCCTTCGCTCCGCTCTACAAAAGCACCCGATTCCATGGCGCGATTTGCGCTCGCGGCCGCGCAGGGCGCAACCGAGCGAAG
>JANNWF010000260.1:0-3031 GCA_031408455.1 Pseudoxanthomonas sp.
CCGGCTGCCGTCGCTGTCGGCGGTGCATAACGAGTCGGCGGCGACGGCGACCAGATCGACGCGCTCGCCGGCCAGATCAAGGCGCAGTCCATTGGCATCAGCTGTCAGTGTCCACTCGGTGCCGCGTTCGGAGCGATACCGACCTGCAAGTACTGCGAGTTCGGCTCCGCTTAGCGCGTGCACGGCGAGTTCCGGCGATCCCGTCAACAGCAAGCGCAGTGCCCGACGCGTCAGGTAACTCGCCTCGATGCCACTGTCGGTGTTGAGAAGAGCGATGGCGGTGAGGTCTTCGGCAGGCAGATGCAACAGCGAGGCGGTGTAGCCGGGCACGAAGCCACCGTGCTGGACCGCGTCATGGTTCTCGAAGGGGTGCCGCTTCCAGCCGAAGCCATAACTGGAGTGCACGCCGTTCGGCAACGTGCGGCCTTGCCATGCCAGCTCGCGCAAGGCGGGTGTAAGCAGGCGACCATCGCGCCAGGCGCGCACCCAACCGAGCACGTCGGCGGCGGTCGCGACCAGTCCGCCGGACGCGTGCGGCACGCTGGGGTGAATCATGTCGGCCGGCATGTACCAGTCCCCGGCCTTGCTATAGCCAACCGCGGCCCGTGATCCGAGACTTTCCGCAGCGTCCACGCTGGTCAACCCAAGCGGCAGCGCAATCCGGGCGCGGATCGCTGCGTGCCAGCTGTTGCCTAATTGCCGCTCGAGCAATTGACCCAGCAAGAAATACCCCGAATCGGAGTAATAGAAGCCGTTGCCTGGCTCGAAATGAAAATCCTCGTTGCCGATGTGCGCGATCAGTTCGGCGGTGTTGCGCGGCTCCTTTGCCCAGCGCGGAAAGTCGACCATATCGACGATGTTGGGCAGGCCCGAGGTGTGGGTGAGCAATTGCTCAACGGTAACGACGCGATCTCGCACGCCGGCGCGGGTAACGTGCCAGCGGATGTCGTCGCTCAGCCCAACCACCCCGGTCTCCACCAAGCTCATCACAGCGGCGGCGGTGAACGATTGGGTGATGGGGCCCAGCGGCAGCGGCTGGGTGACCGTCATCGCCCGTTGCGTCGACACGTCGGCCATGCCGTAGGCCTGATGCAACAGCACCTCATTCCCGCGTGCCACCAGCACTACGCCGCCGGGCGTATCGGCACGAAATTGGCTGGCCATGTAGGCACCCAATTCAGGATGCGCGATGACCGCGGGTAGGCCAGCTTCGACGACGGGCTGAAGCGGGGCCGTGGCACAGCCAGCGAGGACGAAGCACAAACCAATCAGCAACCGACGCAGCATGGGCGATATCCGGAGGAGACAGCGTCGCACCTTACGACGTTTGCAGAGTCAGCTGCGATTTGCCGCTATTGCAAATAGCGGATCGCGTCGGTTGGGTCTTGACCCGCCGGCTCTTTGCTTATGCTTGATGCCATGAAGAAAAGGCGCGGGCTAAGGCCCTCCCTATTTGCACCGACTTGCGTTCACTCCTGACCGAACTTGCCCGAACTTCGTCAGATTCCTGCATCACGCTGGCGCCACTAATCACCACGACCTTGACTGTCATGTCCAAATCCAACTCAGCCGCTTCCCCCCACACAAGCAAGGCCCTGCTGGCCGGCCTGGCGATGTTGCAGATCAGCATGGCGCAAGCCGAAACGCTGCCAGACCTGGCCTACGATCCGGCGTGGTATGCCGATCCCACCTCGGGCAGCGTGGTGCTGTTCGGCGGCGATCTGGGCGACAGCAACTACGGCGGCGGCGGCATACCGCTGCGAGCCGGTCAGCAGCATATCCCCGGCCGTCACTTTGTCGACGGCGACGGTTGGTGGGTGATCGCCTGTGATGCGGTGGGCTGCAACTTGAATCGCACGGCGCTGAAAACGACCAAAAGCCAGCACAACACTTACGACGGACCCGCTGTGCCCAGCCAGATCCTCAGCTGGGCACCGCTGCCTTATGGGCTCGACGTGGATCGCCAACCTGTGGCATCGGCGGATCCGCCGATGTCCCGCCCGCGGCAAGCCAACGATGCCACCTTGCTCGCCATCTTCAAGCCGATCCGCGAGTTGAGTGCGCTGCCACTCGAGGAAAATGTGCTGACCACCTGGTGGTACTCGCGCAAGCTCATCGATGAGACGCGGCATCCCTACGCCCACAACCTGCGGCCGGCCAGCAAGCAGACCTTTGGTCTGGACGGTGCCGGCGAATTGCACATCGCCATCGACACACAAAACGCCGAGCAACCGCCCCGGATCACGATCGAACTGGACGGCCTCACGCAGACCCTCGGCGACATCGAAGTGCACCTGATGGAGCGTGACCGTTTGCCGATCGAGGACTTCGTGCAATGGATCGGCGACCTCGACGGCGACGGCAAAGCCGACCTGCTGATCAACCACAGCGCCTACTTCTGGGACACCCGTCTGTGGCTGTCGAGCTTGGCGAAGGAAGGCGAGCTGGTCGGTGAGGCTGGACGTTTCGCCTACTCACCACCGGATTCGGCGGGGTGTTGAGCGCACGACTTCCGGCGAGCTGAGAAAGTGCCTCAGACGTGCGTGTCAGATGCTGGACATCAGGCGAGTTGAGCGTCAGACAGCGCCCGCGATTCCCGATCATGCAAGTCGACCACCGATTTGAGTGATTCGTGGACGACGCCGGAACCCAATGACTCGATGTAGCGGCAGGCAGCGAAGGATTTGGCTTTGGCCTCGTAGACCGCAATCCACGCATTGCGAGCGACGATTGACTCAGGTCGAACCGGCCAAACTCCGGGGCGAGGGCGCATGTGTGTAGAGATTCCGATACGCCACGGCTTGGCCGTGAGCCTTGCGCGAAAGCAGCCTTGATTCGTGCACATGCGAACGTAGACGGGGTCAGCGAACACGGCGGCGAAAAAGTGTCTAACCACTTCAGCGTTGGCTGCAAAAGGTTGATGGGTCGCCAGCACCCGATAGCCAGCCGGGGTTCGGTATAGGCGAACGTTCCAAGCGGGGTTAGCTGAAATGAAATTGGCTACCCGTTCGCGCGCAAGTTGCTCCGATCC
>JANNWF010000261.1:0-2524 GCA_031408455.1 Pseudoxanthomonas sp.
GTTGCTCTGGTAGAGCGGACCGAGCGCAGCGAAGGCGCGTGCGTAGCGCGCGAGCTTGCTCCGCTTCGCTTCGCGCGAGTGTTTGGAGTTACCAATAACTTCTTGGTGGCCGTCGCTCAGCCGCCGGGTTCCCGAATCGCAATCACCTGCTCACCATTGCTGGTCAGCACCTGCCGCGCCGATTCCAAGGCCTGCAAGCTCTCAAACGGTCCCAGCCGCACGCGGTGCCAGGTGCCGCTGTCGGTGGCCACGCTTTCGATTTGCGCCACTTGCCCACTCAGGGCCAGTTTGGCTTTAACCGCTTCGGCATCTGCACTCTCGCGAAACGCGCCCACTTGCAGTAACAGGCGTTCGCCCGGCGCAGCCGGTGCTGGCGTGGGTGTGGTTTGACTGGCGCGTAGCTCGGTATCGGGAATCACGACTTCTTTCTCGGCCAGCAAGGTGTAGAAATCGTACTTCGGCTTGCGCGGCGCGCTGGCTTCCTTTGCCTGCGCCACTGCTGGCTCCGGCTCGCGTGGTGCCAATGCGGTGGGATTGGGTGTCGGCAGCAAGCGGCTAGGATCAAAGCCTTCGCGCAGTAGGAATATCGCTGACAAGCCAATACCCAGCGCCAAGCCAACCCCCAGCGCCAGCACCCAACCGGGAACGCCGCGATTGCCGCTACGCCGCGCTTGGCTGCGACCTCGACGTGCGGCCATTACATGCTCTCCGGCGCGTTGACGCCAAGCAGGCGCAAGCCGTTCGCCAGCACTTGTTTGGTCGCCAGACACAGGCCCATGCGCGCATTACGTAGCGGCTCCTCGTTCACCAAGATCGCCACCCCGTTGTAGTAGCTGTGGAACGCTGCGGCCAATTCGCGCAAATAGTTGGCGACAATCTGCGGGCCGCGCGCCAAGGCGGCAGCCTCCACCACGTCCGGGAAACGCATCATCTCGTTGAGCAACACAATTTCGCCCTCTTCGACCAATAGCCCGCGCGCGGCGTCGGCCGAGGTGCGGTTGTAGGACCAGTGTTTTTCGGTCAGTTGCCGCTGCAAGGCGCAGATCCGCGCGTGCGCGTATTGCACGTAGTAAACCGGATTGTCGTTGCTGTGCTTCTTGGCCAAATCCAGATCGAAATCCAGATGCTGATCGTTGCTGCGCATCACATAGAAATAGCGCGCGGCGTCGGCACCGACCTCCTCGCGCAGCTCGCGCAAGGTGACAAAGCTGCCAGCGCGGGTCGACATCTGCACGCGCTCAGCACCACGAAACAGGATCGCGAACTGGACCAGCTGTATCTCGATCTTGCCCGGGTCCAAACCCAAGCCCTGTGCGGCCGCTTTCAAGCGCGCGATATAGCCGTGGTGATCGGCACCCAGAATGTAGATCGCTCGCTCATGACCGCGTTCAAACTTCGACAACAGGTAGCCAAGATCGGATGCGAAGTACGTCGTCGCACCGTTCTCGCGCACCACCACGCGGTCTTTGTCGTCGCCAAACGCGGTGGCGCGAAACCAGGTCGCGCCTTCGCTTTCGAACAAGTGACCGTTCTCGCGCAAGCGTGCGATCGCGCGTGGCACGTAGCCGTTGGTCATCAGCGAACGCTCGGAGAAAAACGTGTCGTGATGGACGCCAAAGCCGGCCAGATCGTCGCGAATATCGGCCAAGCACCAGTTCAAACCCGCATCGAACAGGATCCGATAGTCGGCCTCGCCCAGCAGTTGTTTGGCACGCACGATCAACGCGTCAACGTGCAGCTCTTTGTCGCCGTCCTCAGACAAATCCGCCGGCAAACCGCCGCTGATCTCGAACGCGCCGTGGCGCATGCGATCACCGACCTTGGCGCGCAGCGCGCGGGCGATCTCGACCACGTACTCGCCCTTGTAGCCATTGTCGGGAAAACGCACCGCTACGCCGCCCAACTCCTGATAGCGCAGCCACACGCTGATCGCGAGGATGTCCATCTGCCGACCGGCGTCGTTGACGTAATACTCGCGCTGCACGGTGTGGCCAATGGCTTCCAGCAAGGAAGCGACCGACGCGCCATACGCCGCACCGCGACCATGACCGACGTGCAGTGGACCGTTCGGATTCGCCGACACAAACTCCACCGTCACCGACTCACGCGAGCCTTCGTCTTGCCAGCCGTAACGCTCACCTTGCTCGGCGATGCGCCGCAACGTGCCCAGCCGGCAGCTTTGGTTCAGGCTGAAATTGATGAAGCCAGGCCCCGCCAGTTCGATCTTGGCGATGTGTTGCGAGCGCGGGATCGTGGCCACGATGGCCTCGGCCAAGTCGCGCGGCTTGCGTCCGGTGGGCTTGGCCAGCAGCAGGGCGATATTGGTCGCATAGTCACCGTGCTCGCGCGAGCGGGTGCGCTCGATGCTGAAGTCGGGCTCCTCAGCCAAATCCAAGCGGCCCGCCCGGCGCATATCCAGCAGCGCCTGCAACACGAGTTCGCGGAGGTGGTCTTTCACGGCTGCATCCCAATCGATTAGCCGGATAGTTTAGCGTGCGGGGCGTAGATCGGTGGACGCCGACGG
>JANNWF010000262.1:0-4991 GCA_031408455.1 Pseudoxanthomonas sp.
AGGACGCGCAACGCACCACGCGCCGGTGCTATGTGCCGGTACCGCGTGCCGGTACCACGCCAGAACCTCCGCCGTTCAATCACCACAGCCCCATGCGAAGCGATGCTCGCCGGCGTTGGGGCGTTCAGGTCTGCAGTTCGACTTCCCATTTGACCCAGTCGCCCCTATAGAGCACTTCGGCGTAATACAGGATTCGGTCGTGGCGGTCGAGAAACACGCGCGTGACATGCGCCACGGGTGTGCCGAAGCTGATCTCGAGCAAGCCCGCTGATTCTGGATCGGCGGTGCCGATCGACATGGTTTGGTGCGCTCGCTCGATTCTGACGGCCCGCTTCATTCGCAAGAGCTGTGGAATCACGGCCCTCGATCGGAACTCGGCCGGTGCACGCTGGAACACGGCCTGCAACAGGTAGAGCGAAATGACGGCATAGGGCTTGCCCTCGGTGAAGTGAAGCCGCCGCATGTAGACGTAGCTGCTGCCCAGCTTGCCGACGTCAGCGGCCACAGTCGGCATCGCGTGTGACTCGTCGAACGTGAGCAGCTTGGCGCTTGTCGTCTCGTACATCGCGGCCAGTGATTCGAGCGAGGACTTCATGGACAGCGTCAGGACTTCGACACCTGGGCCGCCGAGGGCGCGACTGGTTGGGACTGCGAATCCGTGCTGCCTTACTTTAGAAAGTCCGAGGCCTTCAGCGGCCCTGAGTCCAGACACCACGGCACAAGCGGTGAACTCGGCGTGTCCGAGTTGTGCAGCGACAGCCGCGCCGTTGTCGATCCCGAATTGCGAGTCAATGGCGTCTCAAGGCTGCGCGTGATCGATGCATCCGTGATGCCAGGCATGACATCGGCCAACATCAATGCACCCACCATCATGATTGGCGAGAAGGGTGCTGCTCTGGTCATCAACGAGCGATCCCTTGCTCGACCGGATCAATAGCGGATAGCCAGCAAGTCGAACTCAGGAGGTTCATCGAAGTGACTGCCAAGCCCTACATCATCCTCATCATCACCGACCAACAGCGCGTCGACACCATCAACGCCCTGGGCGCGCCGTGGATGAAGACGCCGGTGCTCGACAAGCTGACGCGCGAAGGCGCCGCCTTCAGCAACTGCTACGTCACGTCGCCCGTGTGCGTGGGCTCGCGGGCCAGCCAGTTCATGGGCATGTACCCGCACGCCACGGGGGTGTTCACGAACTTCCATCCTTGGGAGCCGACATGGGTGCAGTCATTGGCCGATGCCGGCTACCACTGCGTGAACATCGGCAAGATGCACATCAACCCCTACGACGCGAAAAGCGGCTTCCACCAGCGCTTTTTCGTCGAGAACAAAGACCGGCCGCTGTTCCTGGACGAGCACCCTCGCGCCCTTTATGACGAATGGGACAAGGCGCTGCACGCGCGCAGGCTCGAAAAGCCCAGCCGCTACACCCGTCACGCGGCCGACCCCGAGGGCTATCGCCATGCGCTCGGTGCTTTCCCATGGCACCTCGACGAAGACATGCACTCGGACATGTTCATCGGCGAGCACGCGGTGTGGTGGCTCAAGGAGCGCAGGTCCGAGGCCCCGCTGTTTCTGCAGATCGGCTTTCCGGGGCCGCACCCGCCGTACGACCCGCTGCCGCGCTTTCTGGACATGTACAAGGACGTCGACATTCCGGTGCCGCAAACCACCGCAGAGGAACTGGCCGCGCAGCCGCCGTCACACGGCATGTTGCGTAAAAACATGATCCGCAACAGCTACGACTCGGTGTCGTGGAAGGACAGTCCGAGCCGGGAAGATCTGCTGCGCCTGCGCCGCCACTACGCGGCCAACGTGACGATGATTGACCATCAGGTTGGCGAGATCCTGAAGACGCTGGACGAGAAGGGTTACCTGGACAACGCCCTGGTCATCTTCACGTCCGACCACGGCGACGCACTGGGCGACCACGGCCACATCCAGAAGTGGACGATGTACGACAGCGCGGTGAAGGTGCCGCTCATCCTCTGGTCCAAAAACGGCTTGCTGCCGCGCAGCAGCCCGTCGCTGGTGCAGCTGATGGATGTCGCACCAACAATCCTGGAGGCTGCGGGCCTGGCGCCGCCGAAGTCGTTCGAGGCCAAGTCGCTGTGGCCGATCCTCAAGGGGCAAGTGACCGACATCCGGCAGGTCGTGTGGTCAGAGCTCGCCCGCGACCATATCCAGACCGGTGCCGAGTACATGGTGATGCGCCGCGACGCCCAATGGAAGATCGTCTACTACCTGGGCGAAGACGATGGTGCGCTGTACGACCTGGTGGCCGACCTTGAAGAGCTGCGCAATCTCTGGACATCGCCCGACCACCGCGATCTGAAGAATTCACCTGTGCAAGAAGTGCTGGTGTGGCAGGTCCGTGGCGCAATCGCCAGCCGCCAGCAGCACACTCCCAAGCCCCAGCAGCCGATGCTCATCTGAACCACCCGAGGACGCCCCATGAACATCTACCGCCGCAACGTCCTTCTGGCACTTGCCGCTGCCGCCTGTGCAGTGCCCACAGCAGCGCAGGAAAAATTCCCCGGCCGCCCCGTGAGCATCGTCGTGCCGTTCCCCGCTGGCGGTGTGGTCGACTTTGTGGCCCGCACCGTCGGCCAGAAGATGGCCGGCGCCCTGGGCGTGCCGGTTGTCGTCGAAAACAAGGCCGGCGCCGGTGGGACCATCGGCGCAGCTTTTGTGTCCAAGGCCAAGCCCGACGGCTACACGCTCCTGCTCGGCGGGGCGACGACCCAGGTCTTCAGCCCGGCCCTGTACAAGAAGCTGCAGTACGACGCGAAGAAGGACTTCGCGCCCGTCGGCCAGATCAGCTCGGGCCCCCTGGTGCTGGTGACCGGATCGAAGGTGCCCGCCACCGATGTGCCGCAGCTGATGCAGTATCTGAAGGAGAACGGTGCCCGCGCCTTCTACGGCAGCAATGGCAATGGCACCTTCCCGCACCTGGCCGCCGAGCTGTTCAAGCAAGCGAACCAGTTGCCGTCTGCGCACATCCTCTACAGCGGCGGACCAGCCACGCTCACGGCCCTTATCGCGGGCGACATCGCGTATTCGATCAACCATATTCCGGTGGTGCAGGGCATGGTCAAGTCCGGAAAGCTTCGTGCACTCGCCACCACGGGCCGCAAGCGGTCCGTGGCGTTTCCCAACCTCCCGACCTTGGACGAGGCCGGCATGAAAGACTTCGAGGCCAATGCCTGGTGGGGGCTGTTCGCACCCGCGGGAACGTCGTCCGAGATCGTGCAGGCACTCAATGAGGCCCTGGCTGTGGCCCTCAAGGACCCAGCCGTAAGCGCCGCGCTAGAGGCGCAGGGTGACGAGGTGTCGTACAGCACCCCGAAGAACTTCGCGGCCTTCGTGAACGCCGAGTCCACGACGTGGACCAAGGTTGTGAAGACTGCGGACCTGCAGCTTGACTGAGAGGCTGAGAGGCCCCTGATGAGTTGGCACCACTGGCCGCTATGGAGAGCTCTCTATAACGGCCATGAGCCGTCGGTCGTCTCGCGGCCAGATGGCCGACAGTCGTTCCAGGCAAGAGCCGTTGTTCGGTTTGGCGGTGGTACCTATGCCTTGGTCAGCAGTTGAGCGCCACTGACCTTGGCGGCGCCTTTGTCGAAGGTCCACAGCGGCTGTTCGTTGGCATGGGTGGCCAATCCGACGTGAAGGCAGTCAGCGAAGTCCGCCGAGTTCTTACGAAACAACTGCAGTGCCACTTCGAGTGCTCGCTCGGATTCGAAGCTCAGCTCAGCTGCAGAAAACAGGCTGGACAGTGTCAGCAGCACGTCGTTCTTCCCGAACTCGAAGCTGGACCTCAGCACCCATTCGAGTTCCAACACGACGGTCACTGGAACGAACAGCGTCAAGCCCTCGCTGACGCAGCGACTGATAAGCCGCTTCGCCGCGGCGAGTTGCGCGGCGTCGTCCTGGACGAGGAAGCGTACCAGGACGTTGGTGTCGAGCGCCGCCATGCTCTTGCCGAAGTCAGCGCCAGGGGTTCATGTCTTCGACACTGACGCGCTTGCCCTTCGGTGCCTTGAGCATGCCGGCCATGTCGAGGATGGACTTGGTCTTGGCCCGGACGATGATGGTGCCGTCGGGCATCACCGACCAGACCAGGCGCGTACCAGGCTTGGCGTGCACGAGAGCCCGGATGTCGGCGGGCACGGTGGTCTGCCCCTTGGCAGTGATGGTGGATTCCGTCATAGAACATCTCCTTACTCGACGCGACATTGTAATGCGACCCGTCAGAATCAGTAGCCTGCCGCTGCAGAAGCTTGACTTGCCACCAGACCGTGGAGCAGGCGCAGCGGACGTCAGCTCTTCAGGCAACGGAACATCGGTATCGGGTCGTCAGGGGCGCCTCGAGTCTCTAACCCATCTGCCCAAAAGCAGACGTAGCCGCCCAGCCACGCCCACGCCCATCGTGCGCAAGCCATTGATTAACATGCAGCCGCCGCGCCGCAGTGAAAATGGTCAAAGCCCTTGTTTGACAGCCGTTCGGATCGAAACAGAGAAAGTCAGTGCAAGCCATTCACCCGCAAAGCCCTTGGCGCCTGTCGGTAGCGCCGATGATGGATCGGCACGAAAACCTAGGAAATATGCGGGTCCTGAGGGTGTCGTGTGCAGGACGTTGCACACGAAATTTGCTCCATTTGGTGTGCAGCAAGATCGGACCGCCGGCCGCATTGGACCGACTGAGGGGCGCAAGCCCGCGGCACCGATTGGCCTGCGCCAGGCGGCTACGGTTCACAGGTTGCTGCGCACTAACGGTAGAAAAACACGAGGTATGCGACTATGAAGGCACCGCCGCGCGCTGCAACCAGCCAGGCAGGGAGCGCGTGCGGTCGCAGCCCCAACCCGGGTGTGTGGGCTTCGTGCGCCGCGCCCGAGCGGATGCCGAGCCGGGGGGGCCGCCGCCGTGCATCGACGGCGGTGCGCCATGTAGGGGCCGCCAGGTGGTGGCGGGCCGCCGCTGCAACGCC